>JBGOTH010000113.1:0-7789 GCA_041476345.1 Methylomirabilia bacterium | reverse complement strand
CGGATCCCGACGACGAGCCGCCCGGATCGTGCTCGGTATTCCACGGGTTGCGCGGCTGGCCGTACGGAAACTTCTGCGTGCCGCCCATCGCGAACTCCGTGAGGTTCAGCTTGCCGAGCAGGATGGCGCCCGCCGCGCGCAGGCGCGTGATCACGGGCGCGTCGCTCGTGGACACGTTGTCGGCGAGCAGGCGCGACCCGGCGGTCGTGCGGAGGCCCTTTACGTCGATCTGGTCCTTCACCGCGATCGGCACGCCGTGCAGCGGGCCGAGACGCTCGCCGCGCGCGATCGCCTGTTCGCACCGCGCGGCGTCGTCCAGCGCCTGCTCGCGGCACACGGTGATGTACGCGTGCAGCGTGCCGTCCATGCGATCGATCCGGTCGAGGTATGCCCGCAGAAGCGCGCCCGGCGAGATGCGCTTGTCGTGGATCTGCGCGGCGAGCTCGGTCGCGGAGGTGAACGCGAGGTCCACGTCGGGGCTCATGGCGTGGGCGGCGCCGGCTCGGCGGTATCGAGCGGGAGCGCAGAGAGCGGCGCCAGCGCATCCCGCATGGCGTTCAGGCGATGCGTCACCTCGGGGAGATCATCGTCGGTGGGCGTCAAGCCGAGCGCCAGGGCGAGAGCGCGAACCTCGGTCACGGAGAGATCAGTCGTCATGCACAGGTCGTGACCAGAAGTCGATTCCGGGTCTGATCGGGTTCCCGCGAACGACGAGAGATGGAAGATCGAGATCGCGAGGAGATTGCCCTCGGCGTCGCGCTTGCGCATCACGTTCTCGAGGGAGGTATCTTCGAAGTGTCCGGTCTTCCGCTCGAAGACGATCTCCAGATGATCACCCTCGGGGTCGTACCAGACGTTCAAGTTGTCTCCGGCCATACCCGCACTCCATTTTTCAGCCGGGCCGTCACGTATGCGGTGACCACAAACGCGCCGACCGACTTCACGACAACGCAGAGGAACTTGTCACCCAGATCCGGGCCGGAGTGACGCCGGTAGTAGAGGCGGTCGTCCGGGGCCGCCGGTGAAACGATCACCGCATCAGGATGCCTCAGAGCGTCCTCGATCGCCAGCACGCCAAGTCTCGCTGCTTCGGGGTGCTGCCTGACGATATGCTCCAGCCGCTCGTCTGTGAGCCGCAGGTATTGGCCCCGGCAGTCGCGAATGAAGCGCATCACGGCGTCAGGAATACCGGGAACGCGAACGACTGACAATGTCTCTGATCAGAGGCACCCTGATAAGGGCGCCTTTTACGCTCTACTTCGCGTCGTGGAAGATGACGCCGAGGGTGTAGCGCGTGCCGCGCGTGATCGTGCTGACGCCGTGGCGCAGCGCCGCGCGGTGCCAGCCGCGTGCGCCTTCGACGGGGCGGTGGCGGGTCGCGAAGATCACCATCTCGCCCTGCTGCGTGGCGATCGCCTCGCCGCGTGACTGCGCGCGCGGGCGCTGCTCCACGAGCAGGAACTCACCGCCGTCGTAGTCGAGACCGGGGCGGCTGAGAAAGCAGGTGAGCTGGAGCGGGAACACGATGTCGCCATAGAGATCCTGATGGAGACAGTTGTAGCCGCCGGCCTCGTAGTGGAGCAGGAGCGGCGTGGGCTTCGTCTGGCCCTCACGGGCGCACAGCGCCTGGAGCTCGGCGAGGGTGGCGGGATGGGAGATCCCGCTGGCGAGCTTCGCTTCCCACGCGTTGGCGATCGCCGCCAGCGGCGGGTACGCGTGCTCGCGCAGATCCTGCACGAGCGGCGGCAACGGGGCGGCGAAGTACTGATAGTCGCCCACGCCGAAGCGGAACCGCGCCATGTCGACGCGCGAACGGAACCGCTCGCGCTCGCCGTACATCGCGATCAGCGCCTCGCATTCGTCCCCGGTGAGCACGGGCGGTGTCTTCGCGTAGCCCCGGCCGGCGAGCGACCGCTCGATCGCGTCCCAGTCGAGATTCGCGAGCCGTGCCCCGACGTCCATCACGAATGGTTATACGTGCTAGCGGTAGGCTTCGGGTGCCTGCTTGACCGTCTTCCAGAATTCCGGATCGTGGCTCGGAAAGATCCGGGCGCCGGTCAGACGGGCGAGTGTCTTGAGGCGCTGGATGGAGTGGAGCGCGAGGGTCGGGTTCCACACGACGCCCGGCACGCGCTCCTTTTCCAGGTGCTCGTGCCAGTAGCACGCATCGCCGGTCAGGATCACCGGCCCGGTCTCCGGGAGCTCGACCATCAGCGACTGGTGACCCGGCGTGTGTCCGTCGCTCCGGAGCACCGTGATTCCCGGCGCAAGCTCCGTGTCGCCGTCGAGCAGGCGCCACTTGTAGTCCGGCAGGTCGAAGTTCTTCTTGTAGTAGAAGCTCGCGAAGAACGGCGCCGGGTAGTGCGCGTAGCTGTATTCGTCCTTCTGCACGATCAGCTCCGACTCACGGAAGAGATCGGCGCCGCCCGCGTGGTCGTAGTGCAGGTGCGAGAGCACGACCATGTCGACGTTGGCGACCTCGAGCCCGATCGTGTCGAGGCGATGTACGAGCAGGTCCGCGTCGGTGAACCGTGCGAGCCGATCGCTGCGCATCAGCCCCGGGACGGCGCGCGACGAGACGCCGGTGTCGAAGAGGATCGTGCCGTCGGACGTGCGGATCAGGTAGCAGGTGATGGGGATCGGGACGGCCGCCTCGCTGTACTCGCCGTAGAACAGGACCGAGCGGGGGATGCCGATGAATCCGTTCTGCAGGGCGTAGAGGCCTTGGACGCTCATGGTGCTATCGTAAGGCTCCTATGGACTTTGCGCTGACCGAACAGCAGGAGCTGATCAAGAAGGAAGTCGGAGCGCTCGCCCGGACCTTTTCGCCTGACTACTGGCTCGAGAAGGACAATACGCACGAATACCCGTGGGAGTTCGTGAAGGCGTTTGCCGCGGGGGGCTGGCTCGGGATGATCATCCCCGAGGAGTACGGCGGCTCGGGGCTCGGCGTCACGGAAGCGGCGCTGATGCTCCACGAGATCTGCGCGGCCGGCGCGGGGACGAGCGGCGCCTCGCCCGTTCACTTCTACACGTTCCCGCCGATGCCCGTGATCAAGCACGGCAGCGAAGACCTCAAGCGGCGCTACCTGCCGAAGATGCCGACGGGCGAGATCGTGATGTCGTTCGGTGTCACCGAGCCGAACGCCGGTACCGACACCTCACGCATCGAGACCTTCGCCGAGAAGAAGGGCGATCGCTTCGTCGTCAACGGCCGCAAGGTGTGGAACACGAACGCGCGCCAGGCCACCCACATGCTGCTGCTCGCGCGCACGGCGCCGCGTGATCCCGCGAAGCCCTTCCGCGGGCTCACGCTCTTTTTCACGCCGTTCGATCGCGCGAAGATCACCGTGCGCGAGATCGCGAAGCTCGGCCGCGCCGCCGTCGACTCCAACGAGATCTTCATCGACGGCCTGGAGATCCCCGAGACCGACGTGGTCGGTGAAGTCGGGCATGGCTTCTATCATTTGCTCGACTCGCTGAACCCGGAGCGCATCATGACCGCGATCGAAGCGGTCGGGATCGGCCGCGCCGCGCTCGATCGCGCTGTGAAATACGCGAAGGAGCGCGTGGTCTTCGATCGGCCCATCGGCCAGAACCAGGCCATCGCGCACCCGCTCGCCATGGCGTGGGCGAAGCTCGAGACCGCGGAGCTGATGTGCCTCAAGGCGGCGTGGCTCTTCGATAACGGCAAGCCTTGCGGCGCGGAATCCAACACGGCCAAGCTGATGGCCGCGGAGGCGGGCTTCGAAGCGTGCGACGTCGCGGTGCAGACGCACGGCGGCTACGGCTACGCGAAGGAGTTTCACGTCGAGCGCCTCTGGCGCGAAGTCCGGCTCTACAAGATCGCGCCGGTCTCGCAGCAGATGGTGCTGAATTATCTGTCCGAGCACGTGCTGGATCTCCCCAAGAGTTATTAGCCTCCGAACGTGTCTCCATTTGACACGTATTTGGTAACCGGATAGCTTGCGATCGATGCCCGGACGCGTCTTGCGCGGTCTTCTCGTTGGTTTCGCGGCGATTTCCGTCGTCGCCCACATCTGTGCGCTTCCCGAAATCGGTCACGCGACGTCGCACCAGCACGCCGACGCGGCCGATGATGCCACCCCGAGCGATGCGCTCCACGGAGCTTCCTGCGAAGTCGCCGCCGTGCGAACCGCATCGACGTACGCACCTGCGCCGGAACTGACGATCACCCGCCGCCCCGCTGTCATCGATACGTTGTCGATGTTCACGGTCGTCCGTAAGACGCCGCCGGTGTCATCGCTCTCACCGCCGCTCCTCCTCATCCACGCTCCGCTGCTGATCTAGTCCCGTCGTCGTCCCGCCGCGGTGGCGCACGGACGTGCGCTCCGCGTCGTCCCTCGTAGTGTGTCTGTGATCCGGCGCCTTGGCGTCGGGATTTGTCCTCGCGGAGGGGAAGACGGTGCAGATTCTTCGATCGTGCACGGTATTGCTTGTCGGGTTACTCCTGCTGATGGGAGCGTTCCCAGCTCTTGCTCAGACCGAGGCAACCGTCACGCTCGAGCAAGCGCTCAACGAGGCGGTGACGCAAAATCCGACGCTGGCCGTCGAGCGCAACGCGATCGGCATCGCGGCCGGCACGCTTCGGCAGGCCCGTATCTACCCGTTCAACCCGGAGCTCGAGCTCGAAGGCGGAGCCGGGCGCGCACGGACCCGTGTCGAGGGGGGCGAGCGGCGCGGCGTCGACTCGAGGGGCGTTGGCGTGTCGCAGACGATTTGGCTCCGTGGCCAGCGTGGACTTCGCGTCGGCGCCGCCGCGGCCGAGCTGGCTCGCGCTGACGGGCTCGTCAGGGACGCCGAGCGCCAGGTGATCGGGGACGCGCTGCGGATGTTCGGTGACGTCCTGGTAGGCCAGGAGCGCGTGGCGGTCGCTCGCGACGTCGTCGCCCTCGCGACCGACGTCAGGGGGACGGCCGCCAAACTCGCGGAGGCCGGCGACGTCCCGGATCTGGACGTCTTCCGTGCCGACGTCGAGTTGAACAAGGCTCGGAACCGGCTCCTCACCGAGGAGCGGAACCTGAGGACCGCGCAGCGCGAGTTGGCGCTCGTCCTCGGGCGGCCCGCCGATCAGGCGATACGAGCTGAGGCGGCGGTGGCCCTTCCGGCGCCGTCCGGGGACATGGCGGCGCTCCAGAAAATCGCCGTCGAGCGTCGCCCCGATCTCATCGCCGCCCGTGCGGCGGCGCGCGCCGCGGAGGCCGAGCTGGCGCTCGTGCGGGCGGAGCAAGTCTTGCCGGAGATGAAGATCGGTCTCAAGTACGACGAGGCTCGAGACTTCGACACCCTCAACCGCACGGCGCTGCTCGTCTTGTCCGTGCCGCTGCCGCTGTTCAATCGGCGCCAGGGTGATATCGACCGCGCCGTCGCCACGCTCCGCCAGCAGGAGGCGGCGATCGAGCTGGCCCGGCGCCGGATCGAGAAAGAGGTGACGACGGCGGAGCAGCAAGCCCGGACCTCGCGGCAGATCACCGACGCCTACACCACGCGCATCCTGCCGGATCAAGATCGGAACTTCCGGCTGCTGCGCGAAGGGTACAACCTCGGCCAGTTCAGGCTCACCGATGTGTTCGTCGGCCAGCGCGAGCTGATCGAGGGGCGTGAAGCGTATCTCGACGCGGTGGCGGCGCTCAACACCGCCACCGCAGATCTCTATCGCGCCCTCAACAGTCGACCTTAGGCGGAGGTGTCTTTGTTCAGAATCGCGCTCGCGCTCTGTATCCTCGCTGCCGTCGGTTGCTCGTCGGAGCCGAAGAGCACGGCGGACGCGCCGAAGGCGGGTAAGCAGGCAGACAGCCACGCTGACGAGGGGCAGGCTCCGCACCAGCACGACGAGGTGTCCGGCGCAGTCGTGCCGCTGAGCGCCGCCGAGCGCGAGAACATCGGTGTGAAGACCGTCGAGGCGATAGTTCAGCCGCTCGAGGACGTCCGGCGGTTTCCCGGCGTCATCAAACCCCACCCCGACCGCGTGGCACAGGTGACGAGCCGGACGGCCGGCAAGATCGTCCACATCCACGCCAAGCTCGGCGATCGCGTCACCAGGGGCCAGGATCTCATCGAGGTGCAGAGCGTCGAGGTCGAGAAGCTCGAGATCGACCTCATCCAGGCCGAGGGTAAGTACCGCGGCGAGCGAGCCAAGGTCGAGCTGGACCTTGCGCAGGCCGAGAACAGACTTCGGCTCGCGCAGGCGGAGGCGGACCGCAACCGCTCGCTCGTCGAGAAGGGCATCGGCGCCCGCAAGGATTTCATCACGGCCGAGAACCAGCTCCAGGCCGTGCACAACGAGATCGCCGGCCTCAAACGCCAGACGGAGCTCGTGGATCAAGCCTCGAAGAACGAGATGGAGGGGTTCGCCCGCCAGCTCGCGCTGCTCGGTCTGCCGGGGAACGCGATCGAGCGCATTCGGCGCGAGCGGAGCGTGAGCACGCTCCACATTCCCGCGACCCTCGCCGGCGTGATCGTGGACCGTCCGGTGAGCCTCGGGCAGATCGTGGACACCAGCACCACGCTCTTCAAGATCCAGGACGATTCGGTCGTCATCGCCGAGGGAGAAGTGTTCGAGGATGTCCTGTCGCTGATCCGGGTGGGGCAGCGTGTCCGACTGGGGACAGCCGCGTATCCCAAACGCGTCTTCGAGGGAACGCTCACGTTCATCCACCCCGTCATCGACCCCGAGAGGCGCACGGCCCGCGTGTGGGCCCAGGTGCCGAACCCCGAACGCGACCTCAAGCAGGACATGTTCGCCCAGCTCAACGTGGTCGTGGCCGGCGGACGTCCCGTCGTCACCGTGGCTGCCGACGCGATCGTCGCCGCCGAAGGAGAAGAGTTCGTCTTCGTCGAGCGCGAGGGCGGCTTTGCGCGGGTGGCGATCGTCACGGGTGCTCGGAACGACCGCTTCGTCGAGGTGAGGCGGGGACTCAAGGCGGGCGATCGCGTCGTCACCGACGGGAAGCGGCAAGTCTACACGAAGCTCTTGACTGCCCGCGGTGGCGGGGCCGCGTTGGGCGGCCACAGTCACTGAGGCCGAAGGGGCCGGCATGTTCGACTGGGTGACCCGAACGGCGCTACGCAACCCGATGCTGACGGTGGCGGCCTACGTCGTCGTCTTCGCCGTCGGCGTGCTCGTGCTGCGCCAGACGACGCTCGACGTCTTTCCCGAGTTCGCGCCACCACAAGTCGTGATCCAGACGGAGGCGCCCGGCGTGGCGGCCGAGGACGTGGAACGGCTGATCACGTTTCCGATGGAGACGGCGATCAACGGCACCCCCGGTGTCGACGTCATCCGCTCGAAATCGTCGGCCGGGCTGTCGACCATCGTCGTGGTCTTCGGCTGGGGCAGCGACATCTATCGTGCGCGCCAGCTCGTCAGCGAGCGGCTGCAATCGGTCAAGGAGGCGCTGCCGCCCGGCACCCGGGAGCCGACGATGCTGCCCGTGACCTCGGCGGTGAGCTGGCTCGTGAAGTACGCGCTCGTGAGCGACACCGTCTCGCCGCTCGACCTGCGCACGATCTCCGACTGGGACATCGGGCGGCGGCTCCTGTCGATCCCCGGCGTCGCGTCCGTCGTCTCGATCGGCGGCGGCGCCAAGCAGTATCAGGCGCTTCTCTCCTCGGACAAGCTGTGGCGGTACGGGATCACCGTCAAGGACGTCACCGAGGCCATCCGCAAGACGAATGTCAACGTCCCCGGCGGATTTCAGATTCGGCCCGGGCAGGAGCTGGTCGTCACCGGCGTCGGCCGTATCACCTCGCTCGACGACCTGCGGCG
>JBGOTH010000112.1:0-7803 GCA_041476345.1 Methylomirabilia bacterium | reverse complement strand
TCCGCGCGTCGCCGCCCTGATCGACGACGACGGCCTCGTGAAGGAGTCGCATGAGCACTGGCGCCACTGGTAGCCTCGCCGCCGTCCTCGATCGCGCCACGCCGGAGGTGCGCGCCGTCCTCGCGCAGGCACTCGACGACACCGAACTGAGCGTCGCCGACGCGCTCGCCCTCGCGGAGACGCGTGGGCGTGACCTGCAGGCGCTCACGATGGTCGCCGACGAGATGCGCCGCCGTCAGGCGGGCGACGTCGTGACGTTCGTGGTGAACCGGAACATCAACTTCACGAACGTCTGCATCAAGCACTGCGGGTTCTGCGCGTTCAGCCGGGATCACCGCGAAGAGGAAGGCTACCTCCTTCCCATCGAGGAGGTCGTACGGCGCGCGCGGGAAGCCTGGGATCTCGGTGCGACGGAAGTCTGCATCCAGGCCGGGCTCCCTCCGAAGCTCGACGGCCGCTTCTACATCGATCTCACGAAAGCCCTGAAGGCCGCGCTGCCCGATCTGCACCTGCACGCCTTCTCGCCCGAGGAAGTCCTCTACGGCTCCGTGCGCTCGGGGCTCTCCATCAAGGAGTACCTGACGGAGCTGAAGGCCGCCGGGCACGGCACGCTGCCGGGCACGTCGGCGGAGATCCTCGACCAGGAGATCCGCGATCGCATCTCGCGCGGCCGGATCACCGTCGACCAGTGGGTGGAGGTCATCACCACCGCGCATGCGCTCGGTATCCGCACGACGTCGACGATCATGTTCGGGCACGTGGAGACGCCCGCCCACTGGGTCAAGCACATGGAGCTGCTGCGCTCGATCCAGAAAGACACCGGCGGCTTCACGGAGTTCGTGCCGCTGTCGCTCATCCACTCCGAAGCGCCGATGTATGCGAAGAAGCTCGTGGACGGCATCCGCCCCGGCGCCACCGGTGTCGAGATCGTGCGCATGCACGCGCTCGCGCGCCTCGTGCTCGGCCCGACCTTCCGCAACATCCAGGCGTCGTGGGTGAAGGAAGGGCCGAAGCTCGCGCAGCTCCTGCTCGACGCGGGGTGCAACGACCTCGGCGGTACGCTCATCAACGAGTCGATCTCGACATCCGCGGGCGCGAGCTACGGTCAGCTCGTGCCACCCGCGGAGCTCAGACGCCTCATTCGCGACGCGGGACGAACGCCGGCGCAGCGCGACACGCTCTACACCATCCTCCACGTCTACGGCGAGGGCGACGAGACCGAATCAGCGCTCGATCGCGTCGAAGACGCGGAGGCGCGCTTTGGCTCGTACCGTCGACTCGTCGCCTCCGGTGAGTTCCGCTTCACCGCGCGATAGCGGGCGGGACATCTGATGGCCACGGGCCGTCGAGAATAAAGACAATTGACGGCCACGGGCCGTCAAGAATGTGGTATCAATTCACTCCGCGATCCATCCACCACTCAGCACCGGGAGGAAGCCGTGGCAAAAATGATGAGCAAGTCGCAAACGATTGCGCACCTCGCAGAGAAGAACGAGCTCTCGAAGAAGCAGGTGATCGCGTTCTTCGACGAGATGTTCAGCCTCGCCACCAAGGAAGCCAAGAACGGCTTCGTGCTCCCCGGCTTCGGCAAACTCGTCCTCGCCAACCGCAAGGCGCGCATCGGCCGCAACCCGCAGACCGGCGAACCCATCAAGATTCCGGCCAAGCGCGTGTGCAAGTTCCGTCTGGCGAAGCAGATGAAGGACGCCGTGCTTGGCAAGAAGTAGCACGCCGGGCCGTCGTCGTCCGGGAGCGGCACGCGCGACACGCTCGCGCGCGGTCGGGAGCGCGGCGGCGCCGGCCGGGGCGGCAGCGCTCGACGCCGCGACACAATCCCGATCCTGGCAAGACTTCGCGCTCCGTTCCCTCACCGACATGACGCAGGTGCGGCCGCTGTTCGACTTCGCGGCGGCGCCCTGGCCCGATCCGGCGGGCGTCGCGTTCGCGTGGGGCGCCACGCGCGCGGCCGGCGGCGCGCTCGTCGCCGCCGTGCTCGCGGAGCGCGCCGGCCGCGCGGTCATGCTGCACGGCCCGCTCGTCAACACCTCCGACATGCCCGCCGCGGATCCGCTTCAACTCGCGTCCGAGCTCGTGACTGCCGCCCTCGGGCACGCCGCCGCGATCGGCGCCGACACCGCCTTCGTGCGCCCTCAGGGGCTCGATCGTGTGTGGATTCGGTTCGGCTTCATCCCCGTGCCGGAGAGCGCGCTGCCGGCGGCGTTCGCCGGGCGGCCCGGCGTCGGGCTCTACGGGTGGCGAGGCGGCAGCGCGTTGTGGACACTCCGCGACACCGGTGATGCCAGCGCCGCGTGAGCCCCGCCGCCCGTTCCTGAGATGAGCGCGCGGCACTCGCCACGCGTCACCGCCCTCGCGGGCGGCACCGGCGCCGCCAAGCTTCTTCGCGGTCTGATGGGCGTCGTCGATCCTGCAAGCGTGACCGTCATCGGCAATACCGGCGACGACACGGAAGTGTGGGGCCTCCACGTCTCCCCCGACCTCGACACCGTCACCTACGCTCTCGCCGGCGCGCTCGACGTGGCGCGCGGGTGGGGTCGCGCCGACGAGACCTTCCACTGCCTCTCCGCCATGGCCGGTCTCGGCGCCGACACCTGGTTCAGCCTCGGCGATCGCGACCTCGCCACGCATCTCATGCGCACGCGCGCGATGCGCGCGGGGCAGCCGCTGTCCGCGATCACCGCGGAGCTCGCACGGCGGCTCGGCGTGAGTACGCGCATCGTGCCGATGAGCGACGATCCCGTGCGGACGCGCGTCGAGACGCCCGACGGGTGGCTCGATTTTCAGGAATACTTCGTCCGGGAGAAGGCGCAACCACCCGTGCGCGGCGTTGCGTACGTCGGCGCCGAACGCGCGCGGCCGGCACCCGGCGTGCTCGAGGCTCTGCGCGATGCCGACGTCGTCCTCGTCTGTCCCTCGAACCCTGTCACGTCCGTGGGCCCGATCCTCGCTGTGCCCGGCATCGTCGACGCGCTGGTCGCCACATCCGCGGTCATCGTCGGCGTAAGCCCGATCGTGGGCGGCGCGCCGGTGAGCGGACCCGCGGGCGCGCTCATGCGCGCGCGCGGTCTCGATGTCTCGCCGGGTGGCGTCGCGGCCGCCTACGCGCCGTGGCTGCGCACGCTGATCATCGACACGCGGGATCGCGAGGCGATCGCCGGTGTCAGCGGACGTGGCGCGCACGCCGTCGTGGCGGAGACGGTCATGACCGACCGCGCGAGTGAAGTCGCGCTCGCTCGAACCGTGCTCGCAAGCGCTGCGCGAGGACACCGGAGCGGGCGGGCGTGAGCCCGGGAGCCCGCTCCATCGTCATCGCGGTGCCGGTGAAAGACCTGGTCAACGCCAAACAGCGGCTCGTTCCCGTTCTGGTACCGGAGGAGCGCCGGGCGCTCGCCGCGGCCATGCTCGAAGACGTCCTCGCCGCCCTCGCGGGCGCCCGACTCGACGCGGTGTGGGTCGTCACGCGTGACGCCGCCGTCACGGCGATCGCGACGCGCTTCGGCGCCACCGTGGTGACGGAGGCGGAGAACCGCGGCCACACGGAGGCCGTCGCGACCGCCCAGGCTCGCGCGAGCGCCGAGGGCGTCGCCGTGTTCGCGACGATCCCGGGCGACGTCCCGTGCGTCACCGCGGCCGAGCTCGACGCGCTCGTCGACGCCGCGAGCCCCTCACCGGCCGTCGTGCTCGCCGCGTCACGCTCCGGCCTCGGGACCAACGGCGTCGCGCTGACGCCGCCCGACGCGCTGGCGCTCCGGTTCGGCGAGCCGTCGTTCGACAACCACGTGGCCGCCGCCCGCGCGCGTGGGTTGGAGCCGCGGCGGCTCGGTCTGCCCGGCCTCGCGCTCGATATCGATGGGCCCGAAGACCTGCAGAGGCTCCTCGCGGAAGGCAGCGCGACGCGCAGCGCGCGCCTCGCCGCCACGTGGCGCATCCCGGATCGCATTCCGTCGACTCGCCGCTAGCCCCCATGCCCAGCCTCCCACCGCGCTACGAGGTGATCGGCATCGCGGGAATCGCCGAGGTCAGACCGGCCGACGACGTCGCACGCCTGATCGTCGACGCCGCGGCCGCGCAAGCGACACCGCTCCTGACGCACGACGTGCTGGTGATCGGCCAGAAGATCATCTCGAAGGCGGAGAACCGCATCCTGCGTCTCTCCGACGTGGAGCCGGCGCCCGCGACCCGGCGCATGGCCGAGAACCTTGGTCGCGATCCCCGCCTGCTCGAAGTGATCCTGCGGGAATCGCGGCGCGTCGTGCGCATGGACAAGGGCGTCGTGATCACGGAGACGCATCACGGATGGATCTGCGCGAACGCGGGGGTCGATCAGTCGAACGTCGACATCGATACCGTCGTGCTCCTTCCGGAGGATTCCGACCGCTCCGCGCGCGCGGTGCGCGAGCGGATCCTCGCCCTCACCGGTGCCGAGGTCGCGGTCATCGTGGCGGACACCTTCGGACGACCGTGGCGCGAAGGGCTGACGAACGTCGCCATCGGACTCGCTGGGATGGCCGCGCTGCGCGACTACGTCGGTCAGCCGGACTCCGCTGGCCGACCGCTCCAGATGACGGTGCTCGCCGTCGCGGACGAGCTGGCCGCCGCCACCGAGATCGTGATGGGCAAGCTCGATCGGATCCCCGCCGCGATCGTCCGCGGACTTCGTCTCGACACGCGCGACGCCGGGTCGAAACCGCTCTTGCGCGATCCGGCGCGCGATCTCTTTCGTTGAACATGGGGGGCCCCACAACTCAGGACCCCCCAATCCCCCCTTGAACATGGGGGGCCCCACAACTCAGGACCCCCCAATCCCCCCTTGAACGTGGGATGAAAGGCATGCCATGAACATCGCGATCCTGGGCGGGACGGGCAAAGAGGGCGCCGGGCTGGGCACGCGCTGGGCGCTGACCGGCCATCACATCATCATCGGCTCCCGAGACGAAGAGCGCGCGCGCGCCAAAGCCGGCGAGATGCGCGAGCGGACGCAGACGCTGACGATCATCGGCCACTCGAATCTCGACGCCGCGCGCCTCGGCGACGTCGTGGTGATCGCGCTTCCGGCGCCCGGCCTCGTCGTGAGCCTGCCCCCGCTGCGCGAGGCCTGCCGCGGCAAGGTGGTCGTGAGCACCGTGGTGCCGCTCACGTTCGGCGGCCCGCGTCTCTTCACGCCGCCCTCCGCGGGGTCCTCCGCCGAGGAAGTCCAGGCGCTGCTGCCCGAGTCGACGGTCGTCGCTGCGTTTCACCACATCGCGGCGCACGAGCTCGCCGAAACGGAGCACGCGATCGAGTGCGATCTCCTCGTCTGCGGCGGCGACGCCAACGCGAAGGCCGTGGTGACGGCGCTGGGCACGTCGATGGGTCTGCGCATCGTCGACGTCGGGGCGCTGACCAACGCGGGACCGCTCGAAGGCATCACCGCGGTGCTCGCGACGATCAACCGGCGCTACAAGCTGAAGAACTCGGGGATCAAGATCACCGGATTGTGAGCGCGGCGCGGGACACGAAGAGGCCGAGGTAGACGATCGCCAGCGCGAGCACCAGGACGACCCGATCGAGCCGTGCGATCGCGCGCAGCGCCGGTGCCGGATCGTCTCCCGTCGCGACGGCGCCGGACAGGATCGGCACCTGCGCAAAATCCCGCTGGGCCGCGAGCGTGACGGCCCCGAGCACGAGGATGAATTTCGCGGCCAGCGCGAGCGCCGCGCCGCTCTCCATGACCCGCGCGAGCGATCCGAGCCGCGTGACATTGTAGAAGCCCGTCGCCGCGACGACCGTCACCGCCGCCCACGTCACGGGCCGCGCGCGCCGCGCAGCTTCGGCGAAGAGGCGCGCCTCCCCACGCCGCGCGAGCGGCGCCAGCACGTGGGCCTGCCAGGCGAGCCCCCCCACCCAGATCACGACGCCGAGCACGTGCAGCCAGATCGGGACGAGCGTCATCACCGGCTCGTGAGCACGGACACCACGTGCGCCACGTCGGAGAAATCCTGAAAGATGTGATCGGGCGCACAGCCGTGGAGAGCGTCGTAGGGGTAGTAGCCCGTCGCCACCGCCACCGCTCTCGCCCCGCACGCGCGCGCGCAGTCCACGTCGAGCGGAGTGTCGCCGAGGATCGTCACGCGCTCGAACGGAAACTCGCACCCGGCGATGACCCGTGCGCGCTCGCAGGCGACGGCGGGCAGCCGTCGCCGGTCCGCGTCGTCGGAGCCGAATGCGCCCACACGGAAGAACGGCCACAGCCCCGTCGGCGCGAGCTTGACGCGTGCGCCCTCCTCGACATTGCCGGTCAAGAGGCCCACGACCGCGTCGTCCCGCTCCGCGAGCGTGCGCACGAGCTCCGCGACGCCCGGCAGGACCGAAACCCGCCGGCCGTCGCCGATGATGACGGCGAGCTCGCGCACGTAGGCGGCGAAGCACGCCTCGGCACGGGCAGCGATCTCCTCGCGGCCGAAGCCCGCCGCGCCCATGAGATCGTGGAGGATGCGGAGATCGGTCCTGCCCCGGTAGTCGTAGCCGGATTCCGCCGGTCCCACCGTTCCGTACACGGTGACGAGCGCGTGATTGAAGGCGGCGCGGCCCGCGCCGCGCGCGGTGACGAGCGTCCCGTCGATGTCGAAGAGGAACAATTTCACGGCGCGAGCCGCCGCAGGCGCGTCACCACCCCGGGGAGGATCTCGAGCACCGCGTCGATCTCCGTCGCCGTGGTCCACCGCCCGACCGTGAAGCACAGCGAGCTCTCCGCCGTGGCGCCGTCGCATCCGATCGCGCGCAGCACGTGAGAGGCCTCTCCCGTCAGCGCGCTGCACGCGGAGCCGGACGACGCGGCGATGCCGCGAAGATCGAGTTCCATGAGAACAGCGTCGGCCTTGACGCCTCCGATCACCACGCTCGCGTGATGGGGCAGCCGCACGGCACCCCCCGGGGCTCCCGTGACGCGAACGTCCGGCACGGCCGCGAGGAGCTCCTCGACGAGACGATCGCGCAGGGCGCCGAGCCGCGCCGACTCCGGCCCGCGCTCCACGCGCGCCAACTCCGCGGCGACCCCCATCCCGACCACGGCCGGGAGATTCTCGGTGCCGGCGCGGAAGCCGCCTTCCTGCGCGCCCCCGACGATGAGCGGAGCCAGCTTCGTCTGCGGACGAACCCACAGGGCGCCGGCGCCCGGCGGGCCGTACAGGTCGTTCGAGGAGAGCGAGAGGAGGTCGATACCGCAATCGTCGACGGACAGCGCGACCCGGCCGATCGCGCCGACGCCGTCCACGTGAAAGGCGATACCGCGCCCGCGCAACCGACGGCCGATCTCCGCCACCGGCTGGATGGTGCCGATCTCGCCATTCGCCGCCTGGATCGATACAAGGCTGGTGTGAGGCGTCAGCGCGCGCCCGACGGCGTCGGGATCGACGCGACCCGCCTCGTCGACCGCGACGTAGGAGACCGTCCACCCCCGCTTCTCGAGCTCGCGACAGGAGTTGAGCACCGAGACGTGCTCGACCGCGGAGGTCACGACGTGGTGGCCGACGGCACGGGACGCGAAGCCCTTGACCGCGAGGTTGTTCGCCTCGGTGGCCGATGCCGTAAAAATCACGCCGATCGGCGCGCCGACGACGAGACGGGCGATCTTCGCGCGGGCGCCGTCGAGCGATGCGCGGGCTTCGAGGCCGAGCGAGTGCGAGGCCGAAGGATTGCCGGCGCCCCCCTCGAGGAACGGGCGCATGACGGCGACGACCCGGGGGTCCACGGGCGAAAAACTGGCGTAGTCGAGGTAGGCGCGGGTGAGCCCGGCCGCCCCGCGGT
>JBGOTH010000111.1:0-7845 GCA_041476345.1 Methylomirabilia bacterium | reverse complement strand
CGTCGAGCAGGACGCAGTCATGAAGGACGTCATCGAAGAGATGACCCGGAAACGATTCGGGATGACCACCGTCGTCGACCGCGCGGGAGCCCTCGTGGGCGTGATCACCGACGGCGACCTGCGCCGCCTCCTGCTGCGTGGAGAATCGATGGAGACACTCCGTGCGGGCGACGCGGCCACGCGCACGCCGAAGACGATCGCCGCAGAGGCCATGGCCGCGCACGCCCTGGACATCATGGAGCGCTCGGGCCCCATCACGAGCCTCGTCGTGCTCGACGGAGCCGGGCGCCCCGCGGGCGTCGTCCGCATGCACGATATCGTCCGCGCGAAGATCGTCTAGTCACCCGCGTTTTTGAGCGGTCCGGCAGAGCCTTATGGTAGGCTGGTATCGAAATTGCACAGCGCCGGACAATGCGTCGCCTAGCTCATCTCATGCTCGTGCTGGTTATCGCGTTCGTACTGGTGGTGGCCGCCACGCTGTACTCGCGAACGCGGACGCGCGAAGTCGAGCCGGCCGGGCCTCCGCCGGTGAAGGCCGATCTGAACGTCAAGGAAGTGAAGGTCGAGGAGGAGGCGGGCAAGGTGCGCTGGCGCCTTCAGGCCGAGCAAGCGTTGCTGTACGACGAGAAGAGCGAGGGGCGGACGGAGCTACGGCGTGTCCGCGTCGAAGTCGATGAGCCGGAGCGGACGTGGAAGATCGTCGGCGACGAAGGGCAGTACCTCCAGAAGGAGCAAAAGATCGAGCTCCGTGGCAACGTGGTGGTGACGTCGAGCGACGGCCTCCGTCTCGAAACGGACGTGCTCCGTTGGAGTGGCGACGAGCAGCGTCTGTGGACCGACGTGCCCGTCGTGCTGAGCGGCCGCGGCAGCGTCGTTCGTGGTCGCACCCTGAACGTCGCGATGGCGGGCGACACCACGACGATCGGCGGCCGCGTGCACGCGCGGTTCGAAGCGGTGAAGCGTTGAGACGACGCATCGCGGCCCTTCTGACCGGTTGCGGAGTTCTTGCCTGTGGGGGAGGGTGGGGGACCATCTCGGGGCCCACCCAACTGCAAAGCGCGGAAGCGCAGCCGGCGCGCGGCAAGGCGCCCGGGGACAAGAACCAGCCCGTCACCGTCGACTCCGACCGGATGGAGCGCTTCGGCAAGGAAGGCCTGGTCGTCTTCACCGGCAACGTGGTGGCGCGCCAGAACAACTCCGTGCAGTATGCCGACCGGATGGAAGTCTACCTCGACGAAAAGGGCGATCGCATCCTGCGCACCATCTCCACCGGGACGGTGAAGATCATCACGCGCGACTGCCGGACCGGCACGGCGCGCCGGGCGGAGTACTACGACCTCGAGCAGCGGGTGGTGCTCATCGGCAACGCGCGCGTGTGGCAGGACGAGAACGTGGTGAGTGGCGACACGATCACCATCTTCCTCTCGCAGGATCGCAGCGTGGTGCAGGGCGGACGCCAGGAGCGGGTGAAAGCCGTCTTCTATTCCCGCGACGACAAGAAGGACGGGCAGTCGGCTCCCAAGGCCGCGCCGCCGACCTGCCAGAACTGATCCATGGAAGGGTTGGTGGCGCAAGGCCTCGAGAAATGGTTCAAGCGACGCAAAGCGGTCGACGAGGTGTCGCTGGACATTCAGCGCGGCGAGGTGGTCGGCCTGCTCGGCCCGAACGGCGCAGGCAAGACGACGTCCTTCTACATGATGGTCGGTCTGCTCCCCGCCGATCGTGGCCGCATCTTCCTCGAAGGAGAGGAGATCACGGGACTCCCGATGTACCAGCGCTGCCGGCGCGGGGTGGGGTATCTCCCGCAGGAATCGTCCGTGTTCCGGAAGCTCACGGTCGAGGAGAACATCCTCGCGATCCTCGAGACCTTGGACCTCTCGCGCGCCGAGCGCCGGGCGCGCCTCGCCGGGTTGCTGGCGGAACTGGGCCTCACGGATCTCGCGCCGTATCCGGCCTACACGCTGTCCGGGGGTGAGCGCCGTCGTCTGGAGATCACCCGGGCGCTCGTGACGTCGCCACGCTACCTGCTGCTCGACGAGCCGTTCACCGGCATCGACCCGATCGCCATCGGGGATATCCAGGAGATCGTGGCGCGCCTGCGCGATCGCGGCATCGGCATCCTCATCACCGACCACAACGTGAGGGAGACGCTGGCGATCACCGATCGTGCCTACATCCTGTACGAGGGGAAAGTTCTCGTCGCGGGGACGGCTCTCGAGATCGCAGCCAACCCGCGCGCCCGGGAGATCTATCTCGGGGAGAAGTTCTCCCTCTAGGCCCCGCGCCGAGACTGCTCATGGCCATGGAAGCGCGCCTCTCCCTCCGCCAGAGCCAGCGGGTCGTCATGACCCCGCTCTTGCAGCAGGCGATCCAGCTCTTGCAGCTGTCGACGCTCGAGCTGCAAGAGGTCGTGCAGAAGGAACTTCTCGAGAACCCGCTTCTCGAAGAGCTGCCGGAGACGCCCGAGCAGCAGGACGCGCCCGACAGCCGCGAGCCGCCCAGCGAGTCGGATCCGCGCGTGTCCCAGGCGTCGGAGACCACGCCGACGCCCGAGACGACCCGCGACGAGCAGCAGAACGACGACCTGCCGTTCGACCTGACGGCCGTGATGTTCGATCACCACGAGGAGCGCTCGCTCGTCCATCAGGAGGAGCGCGACGATCTGCCGTTCGAGAACATCGTGCGCTCGGTCTCGTCGCTGAACGATCATCTGGACGAACAGCTCCGCTTCACGACCGAGGACGACGTCGTCCGCCGCATCGGCACCGAGATCATCGGCAACCTCGACGAGGACGGATACCTTCGGACCGAGCTGGCGGAGATCGCCGAGCGCTGCAAGGTGACGATGGCCGAGGTCGAGAAGGCGCTCGCGCACGTGCAGGGCTTCGATCCGGCGGGCGTTGCCGCTCGGAGCGTGCAGGAGTGCCTGCTGATCCAGCTCCGGACCGACCCCAATCCGGACCCGGTGTCCGTCGAGATCGTCGCGGATCACTTCGACGAGTTGAGCCGCCGCCGGTACGCCGACATCGCGCGCGCCCTGAAGCAGCCCCTCGACCGCATCATGGAGTCCGTCGAAGAGATCATGGGCCTCGAGCCCAAGCCCGGCCGGCAGTTCGGCGGCAACGACTCGCGCTACATCGCGCCCGATGTCGTCGTCCACAAGATGGGGAGCGAGTACGTGGTGGTGCTCAACGACGAGGGGATCCCCCGCCTGCGCGTGAACTCGTTGTACCGCACGTTGCTGCGGTCGTCGGGCGACGACGCCAAGCAGTACGTGGAGCAGAAGCTGCGCTCGGCGCTCTGGCTCATCAAGAGCGTCGATCAGCGCCAGCGCACGCTGCGGAAGGTGTCGCAGTCGATCGTCAAATTCCAGAAGGAGTTCCTGGACAAGGGCCTGTCGTATTTGCGCCCGTTGTCCCTGCGAGACGTCGGCGAAGACATCGGCATGCACGAGTCGACGATCAGCCGCGTCACCACGAACAAGTACATGGAGACGCCGCAAGGGCTCTTCGAGCTGAAGTACTTCTTCCACAGCGGCATCGCGTCCGGCGACGGCGCCATGGTCTCCTCGGTGTCCGTGAAGAAGATGATCCAGGACCTCCTCGCGAACGAGGACGCGTCCAAGCCGCTCTCCGATCAGGAAGTCGCGCAGATCCTGAAGGGACGCGGGCTCACGATCGCCCGCCGCACGGTGGCGAAGTACCGGGAGGAGCTCGGCATCCTGCCGTCGCACCAGCGCCGGTTGATGCCGAGGAAGCGCTGAGCGTGGCCGAGCCCGCGTCCTTTGTCATCATCACCGGGCTCAGCGGGGCGGGGAAGAGCCACGCCATCAAGTGCTTCGAGGACATGGGCTTCTTCTGCGTCGACAACCTGCCGACCACGCTCATCCCGACCTTCGCCGAGCTGATCGCCCGCTCGCGCGAGGACGTGCAGCGCGTGGCGCTGGGCGTCGACGTTCGGGAGGGCGAGTACCTCTCGCACCTCCTGGAATCACTGCAGGAGCTCAAGCGGCGCGGCCACAGTGTCGAGGTGCTGTTCCTCGAGGCGAGCGAAGAGGCGCTCGTGCGCCGCTACCACGAGAGCCGGCGCCGCCACCCGTTGGGCGCCGAGGGCAACGTCCTCGACGCGATCCGTGCCGAGCGCAAGGCGATGGCGCACATGCGCGAGATGGCCGACCGGATCATCGAGACGTCCAGCATCACCGTGCACCAGCTGAAGGCGCTCCTCGCGGAGCGCTATGTGACACCCCACGCGCGCAGCGGACTGACGGCATCTCTGGTGTCCTTCGGTTACAAGCACGGGATTCCGTTCGACGCCGACCTCGTGTTCGACGTGCGCTTCCTCCCGAACCCGCACTTCGTCGACGGCCTCCGGCCGCTCGACGGCCGGGACCGGCGCGTGCGTGACTTCGTCCTCGGCCACGACGAGGCGCGTGAGCTGCTCTCACGCCTGCGCGATCTGCTCCAGTTCCTCCTGCCCTTCTACCGGCGGGAAGGCAAGGCGTACCTCACGGTGGCGATCGGATGCACGGGTGGCCGCCATCGCTCCGTGAGCTTCGTGGAGGAGCTGCGTTCGTTCCTCGAGTCGCTCGGGTACACCCCGAGCGTCGTGCACCGGGATCTCGACCGTGAGTAAGCCCGGCGTCCTCGACGACCTTCCGGCGTACGCGGCCGTCGATCCGCATCGCACGTGCGACGTGCTGAGCGCATTCCCGGCGCAATGTCGCGCCGCCGTCGGCATCGAGACGCGCGGGCTCCCCGTGATCAAGCGACCGCGCGTCGTGGTCATCGCGGGCATGGGAGGCTCGGCGGCGGCCGGCGACCTCATCGGCGCGTGCGCGGGCGAGCACCTCGAGGTGCCAGTGGTCGTGCACCGGGGATACGGGCTCCCGTCGGTGGCCTGGGACGATGCGCTCGTCTTCGCGGTCTCGTACTCCGGCGATACGGCCGAGGTCCTGTCCGCGGCCGCCATGGCCCGGATGCGCGGGCTCCCGCTGGTCGTCGTGACGGCGGGCGGCGCGCTCGCGGCGCTCGCCGCCGAGCCGCGAGTGGCGAGCGCGCTCGTCCCCGGCGGATTGATGCCGCGCATGGCGCTCGGCTACCTCTTCTTTCCGATCTGGCGCACGCTGCGCGCGCTCGATCTCGAGGTGGCCACCGTCAACGACATCGACGAGGCGCTCGGCGTGGTCGAGACGATGGGGCGCGAGCTCGCGCCGAATCAGCCCGCGGTCGTCAACGAAGCGAAGCGACTCGCGCTCGCGGTCGAGGGCCGATGGCCGACGATCTACGGCGGGCCGCTGACGGGCGCCGTCGCCTATCGCTGGAAGACGGACTTCGAAGAGAACGCGAAGACGTTCGCGCTGGCGGGCGCCCTCCCGGAGATGAACCACAACAGCATCGAGGCCTGGCGGGCGCCACTCGCCGGCGGCCTGCACCTGCTGCTCCTCCGCGATGACGGCGAAGCGCCGGAGATCCGCCACCGCTTCGAGATCCTGAAGGATCTCGTCGGCGGCGTGGCCGGCGGCATGACGGAATGCCGGGCTCGCGGCCACGGCGTGCTCGCGCGTGCGTTGTCGCTCGTGTACCTCGGGCAGTGGACGAGCTACTACCTCGCGATCCTTCGCGGGAACGACCCGTGGAGCGTTCCCCAGCTCGACGAGATCAAGCGCCGTCTTCATCACGCCTAGCGAGGACGCTGTGCTACAGTGACCCGATTTCAGGACTCGTGAGTCGAGGAGGCGTGTGAATGGCGCGGGATGAGTACCTGTTCACGTCGGAGTCGGTGACCGAAGGGCACCCCGACAAGATGGCCGATCAAATCTCCGACGCGGTCCTCGACGCGGTCCTCGCGCAGGATCGCCGCGGCCGCGTCGCGTGCGAAACATTGCTGACGACCGGTCTCGTGGTGGTGGCGGGCGAGATCACCACGTCGTGCTACGTCGACGTCCCGCAACTCGTGCGCGAGACGATCAGGGACATCGGGTACGTGAAGTCCGAGTACGGGTTCGACTGCAACACGTGCGGCGTCATCACCGCCATCGACAAGCAGTCGGGCGACATCGCCCTCGGCGTCGACAAGGAAGGGGCGGGCGACCAGGGCTTGATGTTCGGGTACGCGTGCCGCGAGACCGAGGAGCTCATGCCGCTTCCGATCATGCTCGCGCATCGGCTCGTCGAGCGGCTCAGTCAGGTGCGACGGAACGGGACGCTCGACTACCTCCGGCCGGACGGCAAGAGCCAGGTGAGCGTGCGCTATCGTGACCGCCAGCCGGTGGCCGTGGAGACGATCGTCATCTCGACCCAGCATGCCGACGACGTGGGTCAGGACCGGATCCGGCAGGACATCATCGAGCACGTCATCGCTCCCGTCATACCGCGGGCGCTCGTCGACCCCGACAAGGTGGTCTACCACATCAACCCGACGGGGCGATTCGTCACGGGCGGCCCGATGGGGGATACCGGACTCACCGGCCGCAAGATCATCGTCGATACGTACGGAGGATCGTGCCCGCACGGCGGGGGCGCATTCTCCGGCAAGGACCCGACGAAGGTGGATCGCTCGGGCGCCTACATGGCGCGACACGTCGCGAAGAACGTCGTCGCGGCGGGCCTGGCCACGCGCGCGCAGGTGCAGGTGGCGTACGCGATCGGTATTCCCGAGCCGGTCTCGGTCATGGTGAACACGGATGGCACCGGGGTCATCCCCGAGCACCGGCTCGAGGAGATCGTGCGTCGGCAGTTCGACTTCCGCCCGCGCGCCATCATCGAATACCTCGACCTCCGGCGCCCGATCTTCCGCAAGACCGCCGCGTTCGGTCACTTCGGGCGTCCTGATCCCGACTTCACGTGGGAGCGGACCGATCGTGTGAAAGACCTGCGCGACGACGCCGGCGTCTAGCGCTTCTATGAGACGAGCGCCGCCCGCCCTCATCCTGATTCTGGTCTTTGTCGTCCTCGGGCTGGTGGCACAGCTCATCCCGCTCTACACCGACTGGCTCTGGTTCGAGGAGGTCGGGTACAGCCAGGTCTTTCTGAGCATCCTCTCGCTGCGCGGCGGCCTGTTCACGGGGATGCTGATCGCCGCCCTCGTGTTCCTCTGGGCGAACCTCACCTTCGCCGCGCGCACGGCGGCTCCCGATGTCGTCTGGGAGCTCGAGGATCAGCTGGGCCTCCCCGGGCGCGTCGTGATCGAGCCGCTCCTCCGACGCTTCCTCCCCGTCGTCCTCATGGTGATCGCGATCGCGGCGGCGCTTCGGGCGAGTGGGCACTGGGAGACGGTGATCGGCTACATGAACGCCACGGCGTTCGGCGTGAACGATCCGCTGTTCGAGCGCGATATCTCCTTCTATGTTTTCGTGCTGCCGTTCTGGCGGTTGCTCCACGGGTGGGCGGGAGCCCTGGTCACCGGCACCGCCGTGCTGGCGCTGGCCGTCTACATCCTCCGTCGCAGCCTCGCCCTGACGACGCGGGGGCCTCGGCTCGCGATTCGGGCCCGCGCGCACCTGCTCGTCCTCGGCAGCCTCCTCCTCGCATTGAAAGCCGTGGGCTTCTGGCTCGACCGTTACGAAGTCCTGTTCTCGCCGCGCGGGATCGTCGTCGGCGCGGCGTATACCGACATTCACGCGAGCCTCCCCATGCTGGGAGCGCTCGCCGTGCTCGCGGCACTCTGCGCGATCGCGTGTCTCGTACAGATTCGCCGGCCGGGTATTCGGTTCGTGGCCGGGGGGCTGGTCGCGCTCGTGGTCACATGGGTGATCGGCCTCGGCGTGTATCCTGCGCTGCTGCAACGCTTCCGCGTGGTGCCCAACGAGCTCGCGGCCGAGCGGCCGTTCATCGCGCACAGCAT
>JBGOTH010000110.1:0-7883 GCA_041476345.1 Methylomirabilia bacterium | reverse complement strand
GGGAGGCCGACCTCGTCATCTGCGACGCGCCCACGGGCAGCATCGCGTCTGATGCGTTCGCCGCGCTCAGCGCCGGCGATTTGCCCGGCATCTCGATGGTGCTGATCGACGGGAAGATCACCATCGGCCGCTCGCGGAACACGCCGCCGGCGGCGCGCGCGGCGGAGGTCATCAAAGGGCACGGACCCGCCGGGAGTGGTCACTGAAGATCCGGGCGTTTCGCGGATATCGATACGGGATCGGACGCGTCGCGGATGTCTCGTCGGTCGTGGCGCCGCCGTACGACCAGATCTCGCCGGAGGCGCAGCGAAAGCTTCAACAGATGGATCCGCACAACATCGTGCGCATCTCGTTGCCGTTGGACATGGGGGCCCCACAACTAAGGACCCCCAACCCCCCTTTGGATGACTATGCGGGCGCGAAGGTCGTGCTCGATCGCTGGATCGCCGAGGGAAGCTGGCAGCGCGAGGAGCGGCCCGCGCTCTACGCGTATCACCAGACCTATGCCGTCGGCGGCACGCCGATCACGCGCAAGGGATTCGTGGCGCTCGGCGAAGTGACGGACTACGCGTGCGGCGAAGTCCTGCCGCACGAGCGTACGCACGCGGGGCCCAAGCGGGACCGGCTCGCGCTGCTCGAGGCGACCGGCGCCGACATCGGCCTCATCTTCATGCTCGTGGGCGATCCGGACGGCACGCTGGCCGATCTCATCAATCAGGACGGCGCGCCGACGGCGGAGGCGCGCGACCTCAAGGGCGAGCACCACAAGCTCTGGCGCATCACCGACGAGGCAACGATCGCGCGCGTGGCGGCGCACCTCGCCGAGCGGCCGGTGATCATCGCCGATGGCCACCATCGCTACGAGACGGCGGTGGGCTACGCGGTGCGGAACCCCGCTGCGCGCGAGAAACTGATGGCGTTCTTTCCGCTCGAAGGGCCGGGGCTCACGATCTTTCCCAACCACCGCCTCGTCGACCACGTCCCCGACTTCTCGTTCGACCGGTTCCTCGCCGCCGCGGAACGTTGGTTCGAGGCGACACCCCTCGACGACCTGCTGACCTTCCGGCCGGAGAATCGCCGGCTCGCCGCGGTCTCGGCGGCGCGCGCGGTGGTGATGCGGCTGCGCGACGAGGCCTTCGATCGCATCGCGTGGCCATCCGGCACCTCGATCGCGTGGCGTGAGCTGGCGGTCTCGATCCTTCACGAGGGCCTTCTGCGCCCGATCCTCGACATCACCGATGCCAGGCTCGACGCGAAGACGCACGTCGAGTACACCGCGGACCAGGCCGAGGCCGTAGCGCTGGTCCGGGGCGGCCGGTGCCAGGCGGCGTTCCTCATCGCGCCCACGACGCCGGCGGAGCTGCAGGCGGTGGTGCGCGGCGGCGAGCTGATGCCGCAGAAGTCCACGCACTTCTATCCGAAGCTGCTGGACGGCCTCGTCTTCCATCGTCTGGGCGACACGCCATGAGAGTCATCGGCGTCGACCTCGCGTGGTCGGTGCGCAATCGATCGGGAGTCTGCGCCGTCGAAGACGGTCGCGTGCTCGGCTCCGCCTGTCTTACGTCCGACGACGCGATAGAAGAATGGATCCACGGCTGGGATGACGGAGAGATGCTCGTCGGGTTCGACGCTCCGCTCATCGTGCGCAATCGCACCGGCCGACGCCCCTGCGAGAGCGTGATCGCCGCCGCGTTCGCCTCCGCGTACGCGGGGCCGTACCCGGCGAATCTGGCGCTCCTCCGCGGTGACGTGCGTGCGCACCGGCTCGCGCAGCGCCTGAAGCTCGACGTGACGCCCAGAGGCGTGCGCGGGCGGCCGATGCGCGCCGCGATCGAGGTTTTTCCGCATCCGGCGCTGATCGTGCTGCTCGATCTCACCGAGCGCTTGCCCTACAAGGCGAAGCCCGGTCGCTCGCTCGACGTTCGCCACGCGGCCATGGACGAGCTGCTCGCCGGGCTCGACGATCTGAAGCGCGGCGATCCACCGCTCGACGTGACGGCGAGCCCGGAGTGGGCGCGGCTGGCCGCGACGTGCGCCGCCCACCCGGTAGGTGCCGCGCTGAAGCGCCTGGAAGACGAGCTGGACGCCTACGTCTGTGCGTACATCGGTGTGTACCACCTCGCGTGGGGCGGTAGTCGATCGCTCACGGTGGGTGACGGGCACGACGGGTACATCGTCACGCCGGTCACGCCCGGCCACGCCGCGGTGATGCGGGCGCGGGCGCGCGAGCTGCGCGTTCGAGTCGCCTGAGGAGAAAGCCATGCTCAAGATTCGCAAGCTTGTGACGGTGACCGAAGACATCCTGGTCGACGGCGGGCGGCCGACGAAGCGTCCGCTCCGGAAAGTCGCGGCCGTCGCTGTCATCGAGAATCCGTTCGCCGGCACGTTCGTCGACGACCTGACCCCGCTGATCGACGCGGGCGAAGAGCTCGGTGCGATTCTCGCCAAGCGCGCGACCGAAGCCCTCGGCGCTCCCGCGGAGTCGTACGGCAAGGCCGCGATCGTCGGCGAGGCCGGAGAATACGAGCACGCGGCGGCGCTGCTCCATCCCAAGCTCGGCGCGCCACTCCGTGCGGCCGTCGGCGGCGGCAAGGCGATCATCCCGAGCGCCAAGAAGCTGGGCGGTCCCGGCACCACGATCGACGTGCCGCTGCACTTCAAGGACGCGGCGTTCGTGCGCACGCACTACGACGCGATGGAGATCCGCCTTCACGACGCGCCGCGCGCCAACGAGATCGTCCTCGCGATCGTCGTGACGGACGGCGGGCGGCCGCATCCGCGGATCGGCGGCCTGAGCAAGGACGAAGCGAAGAAAGAGGATGGTCAGCGATGAAGTACGGGCTCCGCATCCCTTCGTTCGCGCTCGGCCCGAAGACGGCGAGCCTCGCCGAGATGGGCGCGTACCTTCGGCGCGCGGAAGACCTTGGCTTCGACAGCGCCGTCAGCATCGATCATTTGCTGCTGACACCGCCTGCGTACGCGTGCACGTGGCTCGAGCCGATCGCGCTGCTGTCGGCGCTGGCCGGCGTGACTCGCACCATCCGGCTCGGCACGATGGTCCTCGTCCTGCCGCTGCGCAACCCCGTCTACTTCGCCAAGGAGTGGGCGACCTTCGACCTGCTATCTGGCGGCCGGTCGATCCTGGGCGTCGGTGTCGGCTGGCACGAAGACGAGTTCGCGCTGATGAACGTGCCGTACAAGGAGCGCGGCCCGCGGATGAACGAGGCCATCGAGCTGGTGCAGAAGCTCTGGGCCGGCGATCGCGTGACGTACGACGGAAAGTTCTACAAGGTGTGCGATCTCACCATCGATCCGAAGCCGACGCAGAAGCCGCATCCGCCGATCTGGATCGGCGGCGGTACCCAGCCATCCGAGAAGGTCTACGGCCAGACGGTGCCGAACATCGACCCCGTCCTCCGGCGCATCGCGAAGTACGCCGAGACGTGGGTGCCGCACTCGTCCTCCACGCCGGAGCAGGTGCGGGGCGACTGGGACAAGATCCAGCGCTTCGCGCGGGAAGCCGGACGCGATCCGGCGCGGATCGGTCGCGTGTATTCGAACTTCGTGTGGGTGCTCGAGCCCGGCGAGAAGCCGGAGACCGCGGTGCCGCACTTCTCCGTCTACTCAGGCATGGACCTCGAGTACTGGAGGACGTACTACCTGCTCGGCGAAGCCGAGGAGATCGCCGACAAGATCAGCGCGCGGATCGCCGCGCTCGACGGAGGCGTCGACAACATCGTGCTGAACCCGCTCACCTGGAGCACGGAGCAGCTCGAGCTCCTGGCCGGCCAAGTCCTTCCCCGGGTAAGGTGACGACACCCGAGCGGAGTGAGGACACCCGAGCGGGCGGGCGTGAGCCCGGGAGCCCGCGAGTCCAATGACGCCGCCCTATACCGGCTCGCCCGTTCGTCGCCTCGAGGACGCGCGGCTGCTCCGTGGCCGCGGACGCTTCGTCGACGACATCGCGTTGCCGCGCCTTCTCCATCTCGCGTTCGTGCGCAGCCCGCATGCGCACGCGGACATACTGGCCGTCGACCCCATGGCGGCGCGCGGGATGCCCGGCGTGGCGGCCGTACTTTCCGCGGCGGATCTTGCCGGTCGCATCCGCCCGCTCGCGCCGCGCCTCGCCGGGCCCGGCTTCACGCCGACGGCGTGGCCCGTGCTCGCCGACCGCGTCGCGCGCTTCGCGGGTGAAGCCGTGGTCGCGGTCGTCGCCGAGAGCCCGTACGCCGCCGCGGATGCGCGCGAGGCCGTCTCCGTGAGCTACGCGCCGCGGCCCGCGGTCGTCACGCTGGATGCGGCGCTCGCGGCGGGCGACGTGATCGTGCGCCGCACGGGTGGGTGCGGCGACGTCGACGCCGCGTTCGCGTCGGCACACCTCGTGCTCCGCGAGACCTTTACGCACGGCCGGTGCGCCGCGTCGCCGATGGAGCCACGCGGTATCGTCGCGGACTGGGATGGCGAGACGCTGACGGTGTGGGCGTCGAGCCAGACCCCTCGCGTGCTTCGCGCAGCCCTCGCGTTCGCGCTCGACATCTCGGAGAGCCGCGTCCGCGTGATCGTTCCCGACGTCGGCGGCGGCTTCGGGCTCAAGGTGCAGGTGTTTCCCGAAGACATCGTCGTCGCGGCGATCGCGCGCCACCTGGGGCGCACGGTGAAGTGGATCGAGGAGCGTCGCGAGAGCCTGGCGGCCGCCGCGCATGCGCGCGAGCAGAGGGTGGAGGCGGAGATCGCGGCGGACGCGAGCGGGCGCGTGCTCGCGCTGCGGGCGCGCTTCCTTTCCGACGGCGGCGCGTACCACTCGTTCCCGCTGACGCAGGGGCTCGAGCCCTTCGGCGCCGCCGCCATCCTTCCGGGGCCGTATCGCACGCCCGCGTATGCGTGGGAGGCGCTGGCCACGCGGACGAACAAGCCGCCGCTCGGCGCGTACCGCGGCGTCGGGATGACGATGGGCGCGTTCGTAATGGAGCGGCTGCTCGATCTCGTGGCGGATCGACTCGCGATCGATCCCGCGGAGATCCGCCGCCGCAACGTCATCCCGCGGGATGCGTATCCCTTCACTTCGGCGAGCGGCATGAGCTACGACAGCGGAGACTTTCCGCAGGCGCTCGAGAAGGCGCTGGCCTCCGCGGACTACGACGGCTTGCGGCGCATGCAGGCGGCGGCGCGCGCGGAAGGACGGCTCGTCGGCATCGGCGTCGCCTGCTACACGGAGTACACGGGCATGGGCTCCGCCGTCTTCCGCGGGCGCGGATTGGTCGACGTGTCGGGCATCGAGGCGGCGACGGTCACCATGGACCCGGATGGCGCCGTCCGGTGCGCACTGAGCTTTCCGAGTCAGGGGCAGGGCCACGGCACGGCGGTCGCGCAGGTGATCGCCGATCGCGTCGGCGTTCCGCTCGATCGCGTGCGGCTGCTGCCGCTGGACACGCAGGGGGCGCCGGTCGGCAGCGGAACGTTCGGCAGTCGCGCCGCCGTCGCGTTCGGCGGCACCGTGGCCGTCGCGGCGGATGTCATCGCAAGTAAGCTGCGTGCGCTCGCGGCCTCCACGCTCGAAGCGAGCGCGGCGGACATCGTCCTTGCGGACGGCCGCGCCGGCGTGCGCGGCGCGCCCGGCCACGGGGTCGCGATCGCGGAGCTCGCGCGGCTCGCGTACGCGCCGCCGATCGGCGGGCTTCCCACGGGGCTCGCACCGGGTCTCGAGGCGACGATCTACTTCGATCCGCCGGGACCGACGTTCTCGGGCGCCGTCCACGTCGCCGCCGTCGAGGTGGATCGCGATACCGGGCGCGTGAGCGTCACGCGCTACGTGATCGTGGAAGACTGCGGCCCGGTGATCAACCCGCTCCTCGTCGAAGGGCAGATCCACGGCGCCGTCGTGCAGGGGCTCGGCGAGGCGCTGCTCGAGGAGATCGTCTACGACGACGAGGGGCAGCTTCTCACCGGGACGCTGATGGACTACGCGCTCCCGACGGCGGGCGCCGTGCCGGATCTCCAGATCAGCCATCTCGAGACGCCGGCGCCGCGGATGCCGGGCGGGTTCAAGGGGATGGGCGAGGGCGGCACTATCGGCGCGCCCGCCGCGCTGGCCAACGCGGTCGCGGATGCGATCCGCCCAATGGGGGTGACGCGGCTGCCGATGACCCCTGAACACAATGCTCGATGCTCATGACCTCCGCGCCGCGCCTCGTCGATCGCACCCTCCTCACGTGCTTTGCCATCAGCTTCTTGTTGTTCGGCGGCGTGTACATGCTGCATACGCTCCTGCCCGGGCAGATCCTTCGCATGGGCGGCACGCGGTTCGAGGCCGGGCTGCTGTTCACGGTCGCCACCGGTCTTTCCATGATCCTGCGTCCGCTCGTCGGTCACTGGGTCGACCGATGGGGCACACGTCGCGTGATGCTTCCGGGGGTCGCCATCTTCATCGCGACCTCGCTCGCCCTCCAACTCGCGAGCCGTCCGGTCCACCTGATCGTCCTCATGGCCGGTGTCGGCGTAGCGGCGGGCCTGATCGCGACGTCACTGGTGGTCGTCGTGACGACATCGAGCCCCGCCGACAGACGCGGAGAGGCTTTGAGCCTGTTCTACCTGGCGCAGTCGGTGGCGATCGCGATGGCCCCCGCGTTCGGCTTCGCCGTCGCCGACCGCGTCGGCGTGCACGTCAACTACGCGCTCGTCACCATCGCCGGTGCGCTCGTGGCCGCTCTCACGATGTCGGGAGTGCACACGCCCGGTGGCAGTGACACCGTCGAGAAATCGCCGGCGCGCTTTTTCACCCGTCACGCCGCCATCGCAAGCGGCGCGATGGTGCTCACGAACGTCGGCTACGGATCCGTGTATGCGCTGCTGCCGCTCCATGCGCACGACGCAGGATGGGCCAGCATCGGCTGGTTCTTCACGCTGTTCTCGGTGTGGTTGATCGCTTGCCGATTGATTTTCCGGCGCGTGTCGGACCGGTACGGGCGAGGACGCGTCCTCGTCCCCGCGATCGTGACGATCGCCCTCGCGCACTTCGTGTTCATCGTGCCACCGACGACAGCCACGCTTGTCGCCGGCGCACTCCTCCTCGGCGCAGGCGTCTCGGTCCTCTATCCCACGATGCTTGCCCTCGTTCTCGATCGCACGCCACCGACCGAGCGCGGTCTCGCGATCGGGACTCTCTCCGCGGCCTTCGACCTTGGCATGGCGCTCGGCTCCGCGGTGGTGGGCGCGCTCGCGCAGGCGATCTCCTACGGTGCGGGCTTCTTCGTCGCGGGCATCGCCGCGCTCGGCGCCGCGACGGTCATGACGATCAGCGAAGCGCGCCGCGTGCGCGCACCGGGGGCCCGCCGGAGCTCGCCTTAGGGCGTTTCTACGCCTCTTCCGCCGGGTCCGGGCGCGCGGTGACACCGTTGATCTTCCACGCGCCCGTCTCGCGCACCATCTCGTAGACGGCCTCGACGTACTGGCCATTGGCACCGCGGATCTTGACCACCACGTAGATGCGGCCGTCCGGCTGCGGCCGCGTCGAGGCGACAGGCGCGCGCGTCGACGCGGCGATCTCCGGATAGCCGGTCTTTACCATTCGCTCGAAGGCTTCGAGCGTGAAGATGCCGTGGATCTCGGTGGACGCGAACGCGTACGCGGCGTCGTAATCGTTCGCGCGGAACGCGTCGAGCTGGCGGAGGACGGACTCGGCGGCGGCCTGTTCGTCGACCGAGGCGGCCACGAGGAGGAGGGCGCCCACCATCCGCGCGAAGTGCATCGCGTGAGCATACGCGTGCAAGCCTGGATTATTCATGAGCGGGGCCGGGGGTGTGCCGGCGACATTCGCAGCCGAGGTGAGGACGGTGGGCCGGGGTGGCCGGCCTCCTGTCCTCGCCGAGGCGGCTGCGGATGTCGGC
>JBGOTH010000109.1:0-7889 GCA_041476345.1 Methylomirabilia bacterium | reverse complement strand
TCATCGGCGTCGTCGGGGGCGCTGTCGCGGTGTACGGGTTCGGCTACTCCGCAGCGTACGAAGGACGGTACTCGCTACGGCTGCTCGGCGTGATGCTGAACGTGCTCCTGCTGTCCCTGAGCGTGCAGGTGATTGCCGACAACGCCCTGACCTTCCTCATGGCCTGGGAGGCCATGTCGCTTTCGGCCTACCTCATGGTGCTCACGGAGCACGATCAGCCGGGAACGGTGCGGGCCGCACGCTGGTACATCGGCATCACGCACGCGGGCTTCGCCGCCCTTCTCGCAATGTTCCTCCTCATGTCAGCCGGCGATCTCAGCACCTCCTTCGCGGCGATGCGCTCTGCGTCGCTGACGCCCGGCGTCCGCGACGCGGCCTTTGCGCTGGGGCTCTTCGGCTTCGGCGCCAAGGCGGGCGTCGTTCCGCTCCACGTATGGCTGCCGATGGCGCATCCCGTCGCGCCGAGCCACGTGTCGGCGCTGATGTCCGGCGTCGTGATCAAGATGGGCGTCTACGGCCTCCTTCGGCTCACGATCGACCTGCTCGCCGGCGGGCCCGCGTGGTGGGGCGGCCTCATCCTCGGCCTGGGCACCGTCTCGGCGCTCCTCGGGGTGCTCTATGCCCTGATGGAGCACGATCTCAAGCGACTGCTCGCGTTTCACTCCGTCGAGAACATCGGAATCATCTTCATCGGGATCGGGGCGGGCCTGATGTTCCAGAGCTTCGGACTGACGACGCTGGCCGCGCTCGGGATCGTCGCGGGGCTGTATCACACGATCAACCATGCCTGCTTCAAGGGTCTGCTGTTCCTGGCGGCGGGGTCGGTGCTGCACGCGACGGGAACGCGCAACATGGAGGAGATGGGCGGGCTGATCAAGCGGATGCCGCGCACCGCCCTCTTCTTCCTCGTCGGCGCGTGCGCGATCTCGGCTCTGCCGCCGCTCAACGGATTCGTCTCCGAATGGTTGGTCTTCCAGGCGCTCGTGGGTGGATCGGCGATCCCGCAGCCTGAGGTCGCGGTGATCATGCCGATCGCGGTGGCCATGCTTGCGCTGACGAGCGGTCTCGCCGCGGCGTGCTTCGTCAAAGCCTTCGGGATCACGTTTCTCGCCATCCCGCGGTCTCGGGAAGCCGAGCAGGCGCACGAGGCTCCGCTGTCCATGCAGGCCGGCATGGCGTGGTTGGTGCTGACGTGCGTGGGACTCGGGCTGGCGCCCTCGTTCGTCGTGCGAGGGCTCGGCGCGGCGCTGTCCGGCTTCGGGCGCTTCACGCCGAGCGAAGTCGCCTTCACCGTCGGGCTTCCCCTTCGCGTCCCCGGTGCCGTCGGCGAAATGTCCTCGCCCCTGTTGGCGCTTGGGCTCGTGCTCCTGGTGGCGCTCATCCCGCTCGGGTTCTGGTTGGGGGGTGTCGATCGCCGGCTGCGCATCGGCGATACGTGGGGTTGCGGCCGGATCGGCCAGACCGCTCGCATGGAGTACACCGCGACCGCCTTCGCCGAGCCGTTGCGGCGCGTCTTCGCCGCGCTGTATCGGCCGACCCGCGATCTGTCCATCGATTTCCATCCGGCGTCGCAGTACTTCGTGCAGTCGATCGAGTTTCACAGCGAGATCCACCCCTGGTTCGAGCGGGTGCTCTACGATCCGTTGCTGCACGCGATTCGCACGACGGCCACGGGGGCCCGCCGGCTCCAGGGAGGGTCGCTGCATCTCTACCTCGTGTACATGGCGCTCGCGCTGCTCGTCCTGCTCACGGTGGCGAGGTGGTGGTGATGATCGGTTACCTGCTCGAGGCGGCGCAGGCGGTGCTGGCGCTCGTCTTGGCGCCGGGTCTGGTCGGGCTGATCCGCTGGTCGAAGGCGCGGCTGCAGAACCGGCGTGGCGCGCCCGTCTGGCAGCCGTACTTTGAGCTGGCGAAGCTGTTCCGGAAAGAAGTCGTCGTCTCGAACAACGCGTCGTGGCTGTTCCGGGCCGCGCCGTTCATCGTCTTCGCGAGCGCGGTCGCCGTGACGTTCCTCGTGCCGATCCTCGCGGTGCCGCTTCCGTTCGACGGGATCGGCGACCTTCTGGTCGTCGTGTACCTGCTCCTGCTCGGCACGTTCTTCCTGTCGCTCGCCGGGCTCGACCCGGGGTCGCCGTTCGGCGGGATGGGGGCCAGCCGGGAGATGACCGTCGCCGCCCTCGCGGAGCCCACCGTCGCCCTGGCCATCTTTGCCCTCGCGCTCAGCGCGGGCTCGACTAATCTCGGCCAGATCGTGGCGCGCACGATGACCGACCCGGGCTCCGCGGTGAGTCCCGGCCACCTGCTCGCGTTCGGCGCGCTCTTCATCGTGACGCTGGCCGAGACGGGCCGCCTGCCGATCGACAACCCGGCGACGCACCTCGAGCTGACGATGATCCACGAGGCGATGGTGCTCGAGTACTCCGGACGCTACCTCGCCCTCATCGAGTGGGCGGCCGCGGTCAAGCTGCTGGTCTTCTTCTCGTTGCTCGGAAATCTCTTCGTGCCGTGGGGCGTGTCCATGTCGTTGACACCGGCCACGCTCGCCGTCGCCGTGATCACGCTGCTGGTGAAGCTCGCGGTGCTGGCGGTCGTGATCGCGATCATCGAGACGCGGATCGCCAAGCTCCGCCTCTTTCGCGTGCCCGAGCTGCTCAGCGTCTCGTTCGTGCTGGCGCTGCTCGCCGTCACGTCGTCCTTCCTTCTGAGGTAGGCGGCATGGACAGTCTCTTTTCGCAGCTGTGCGTGCTGGGTTCGAGCCTGGCGCTGATCTTTGGGCTCATCCTCCTCTGGCGACGCGGTGTGCAGGCCTACATCACCGCCTTCACATGGCAGTCTCGGGTGATCACGATCGTGACGCTGATCGTGGCCTACTTCGGCCCCGATCACGAGTTGTACTGGGTCGCGGCGGTCCTCTTTCTCCTCAAGGGGGTGGTGATCCCGCGGCTCCTGAAGCGGATGGCGCGACGGTTCGTGGCGGAGCAGGAGCTCGAGCCTTACGTCAACACGGCGACCTCGCTCCTCATCGCGGGCTTGCTCGTGCTGTTCGCCTATGCCATCTCGCGGCCGCTCGTCGCGCTGAGTCAGCTGCCGACACGAGCCGGCATGCCGCTCGCGATGGGGCTCGTGCTCGTGAGTTTGTTCGTCGTGATCAGCCGCAAGAAGGCCCTGACCCAGATCGTCGGCTTTCTCATGCTGGAGAACGGGCTCGCGCTGCTCGCGGTGCTCGGGACCTACGGGATCCCGCTGATCGTCGAGCTCGGCGTGTTCCTCGACGTTCTCATGGGATTCCTGGTCATGCAGATCTTCGTCTACCAGATCCACGAGACGTTCGAGAGCATCGACGTGGAACAGCTCAACCGCTTGAGGCACTGACCCGGCGTGAGCACCTTCGCGATCCTCCTCGGTCCGCCGCTCCTCAGCGCGATCCTCGCCGCGCTCGTGAAGCCCTACCGGCGCTTCGTGGGGTGGGTGAACGCCGTCCTGTCGCTGTGCTCCTTCGGCGCCGCCATCACGCTGTGGGGTCACATCCTCTCGCGCGAGGTCCTGACGTCGGGCCCGCTCGAGTTCCTGCGGGCCGACGCGCTCACCACCTTGCTCGCGTTTTGCGTGAGTCTCGTCGGGGCGCTGGCCGCCTGGCTCGGACCGGGGATGGGCGGCGACGACGGCTACAACGACCGCGAAGCCAGGCGCTTCCGCATCTTCGCCAACCTGTTCACGTTCACGATGCTGTTCGCGGTGACGTCGAACAACGTGGGATTCATGTGGATCGCGATCGAGGCGACCACCATCACCTCCGCGATGCTGATCCCGCTCCACGTGACCAAGGCGTCGGTCGAGGCTTCGTGGAAGTACATCCTGATCGGGTCGATCGGGATCGCGCTCGCGTTCGGGGGGACGGTGCTGGGCTATTTCGACTTCGTCAACCTGGCGGGCCGCCACGAGACGGCGTTGAACTGGACGGTCCTGATGGCCTCGGCGCCGCGCCTGCACGGACCGGTGATCCAGCTCGCGTTCGTCTTCATCCTCATCGGATACGGCACGAAAGCGGGGATCGCGCCCATGCACACGTGGCTGCCTGACGCGCACTCCGAGGCGCCGGCTCCCTTGTCCGCGATGATGTCAGGCGTGCTGCTCGCGGTCGCGCTCTACGCGGTGATCCGATGGGAGGCGGTCGTGAACGCGGCGGTGGGGACGGGCTTTACGGACAATCTCTTCATCGCCCTCGGCGTGCTGTCGATCGCCATTGCCTCCTTCAGCCTGGTGGTCCAGGAGAACTACAAGCGCATGCTGGCGTACTCGAGTATCGAGCACACCGGGCTCTTGTGCGTGGGGCTGGCGCTGGGACCCCTCGGGACCTTCGCCGCGATGCTCCACCTGCTCAACCACACGTTGGCGAAGTCCACGATGTTCTTTCTCGCGGGGCGCGTGCTCCACCGGTACCGGTCCACCGAGATCAGCCAGGTATCGGGGCTGCTCACGACCATGCCGTGGACGGGCGGCCTGTTCGCGGCGGGCATGCTGGCCGTCATTGGACTGCCGCCCTTCGGTCTGTTCATCTCCGAATTTGCGCTCTTCCGCGCCGGGTTCGCGGCGGGCCGCCCGTGGCTGATGGGGCTCATCCTGGCGCTGCTCACCGTGGCGTTCGTCTCGATGATCGGGCACCTGAACCGAATGCTCTACGGCGCGCCCCCGGCAGGCACGGCGGTGGGCGAGGGGAGCCCGTGGCCGCTGGTCCCGCTCGGTCTCTGTGTGGCGGCGCTGGGCGTCCTCGGGCTCACGCTGCCGGCGCCGCTCAAGACGCTGCTGGAGCAGATCGTGGAGATTGCCGGACGATGACGCGCTTGCTGCAGCTCGACCGGACGCTCGCCGAAGAGTTCGCGGATCGCGTCAGTGGTGCCCACGTGGTTCGGGGCAACGAGCTGCACTGCTCGGTCCGTCCCGCCGCTGTCCCGGCACTGGCGGAGTTGCTTCGCACGGGCTTCGCCGCCGAGCTGTTGTTCATGGCGGCCGTGGACCGGCGTGCGGACCGCGCGGCCTTCGAGGTTCACTATCTCTTCGGGCCCGAGCGCGAGCACTGGTTCATCCACGCGACGGCGACCGTGCCTGCCGACAACCCCGCCATCCACTCGCTGGCGACGTTCTGTTACCCGGCCTCGCGCTTCGAGCGGGAAGTGTACGACCTCTTCGGCATCGTGGCCCTCGGCCACCCGGATCCCCGTCCCCTCGTGCGCCACGGGTTCTGGCCGGCCGACTACTTTCCACTCCGCAAGGACGCCGAGCCGCGCCACTTCACCGATGACGGCCGCGCCTTCCCGTTCACCGCGGTCGGTGGTGAGGGCGTGTACGAGATCCCCGTCGGTCCGGTGCACGCCGGGATCATCGAGCCCGGGCATTTTCGTTTCAGCGTCGTGGGCGAGACGATCATCGACATGAAGTCGCGGCTCTATTTCACGCACAAGGGTACGGAGAAGCTCTTCGAGGGCCGCGACCCCGCGGCCGGCGTCGAGCTGGCCGAGCGGATTTCCGGGGACACCACCGTCGGTCATTCGCTCGCCTTCTGCCAGGCCGTGGAGGCGGCGGCGGGAACGCAGATCCCCGCCCGCGCACGATACCTCCGCGTCATCTTCCTCGAGATGGAGCGCCTGTATAACCATATCGGTGATTTCGGCGCGATCGCCAACGACACCGGCTACGCGGTCGCACACTCGCATTGCTTCCGGATTCGCGAGCGCTTGCTGCGTCTGAACAAGCAGCTCACGGGCAATCGTTTGCTGCGCGGCGCGATCGTCCCCGGTGGTGTCGGCGCCGATCTCCCGGCCGGGCTCGACCTCCCGGCCGAGATAGAAGCCGCCGCCCGGGACTTCGATGAGATGGTCACCTTGACGCTCGAGAACACGCTCGTCGTCGACCGGCTCGACGGGACGGGGCGATTGACCAACCAAACCGCCCGGGATCACGGGGTACTTGGTTACGTAGCCCGCGCGTCCGGCATCGACAGCGACGTACGCCGGGACCGCCCGTTCGCGGCCTACGGCGATTTGTCCTTCCGGATCCCCGTCCACGACACGGGCGATGTAAAAGCACGGACCCTCGTGCGGGTGGAGGAGGTGCGAGAGTCGGTCACGCTGATTCGTCAGGCCGTGGAGCGCTTACCCGCGGGACCGCTCGCCGAGCCACTGTCCGCACTTCCTCCTTTCAGCCCGGCCTTCTCGCTGGTCGAGGGCTGGCGGGGAGCCATCACTCACTGGGTGATGGGCGGCACCGACGGTCGGCTCTACCGCGTGAAGGTCATGGACCCGTCGTTCTTGAACTGGCGGCCGCTGTCGTACGCTCTGCTGAAGAACATCGTTCCCGACTTCCCACTCTGCAACAAGTCCTTCAACCAGTCGTATTCAGGGAACGACCTGTAGCGGGATCCGCACGCGAGGATCGCGCCGCGCCGGTCCGCGCGCCGTAGCGCCGATAACACCGTACGGCGTTGTCCCAGAGGAGCTTCCGCCGCGCCGTCTCGGGAATCGACGTCCAGCCGAGAAAGTTGTCGACCGATTTCGGGAACCAGCTCTCCGAATGCGGGAAGTCCGTCGCGAACATCAGGGTGTCCTCGCCGATCGCCTCGATCGCCTGGCGCAGCGACAGCTCGCCCTCGTGGAGCTGGATGCTCTGGAAGTACTGCGGCCCGCGGATGTAGTCGCTCGGCTTCTGCTTGAGCGGCGGCAGCGCATGCCGCGACATCTCCGCCAACTCGTCGAGGCGCGACGCCCAGAACGCGAGCCAGCCGTGGCCGCATTCGAGCGACGTGAGGCGAAGCTGCGGATAACGATCGAGCACGCCGCCCCCGATGATCGCGGCCATGTTGCGCTGCGCGTTCCACACGTGGCCCGCGGCGCGCTGGATGAAGACGTTGTCCCAGGTGTCCCACACGCCCGGCGGGTAGGGGACCGTCATCGTGAAGGAGTGGATGACGACGGTGAGGTCGTACTCCTGCGCGGCCGCCCAGATGGGCTCCCACGCGGGATCGTCGAGTGACAGCTCGGGCGGACAGATCGGAAAGATGCCGACGGGCCACGCGTCCCTGCCGCAGCGATGAATCTCGGCGACCGACGCGGCGGCGTCCCGCGCGGACACCAGGACGAGGCTCGTGAGCCGATCCGGATAGGGCGCGCAGTACTCCGCGAGGAAGCGGTGATAGGCCTGGTACATCGCCTGCTCGAGCGCGACGTCGTCGAGGCTGCAGAAGCCCGCGATGCTCCCCGACGGCAGGACCATGTTCACGTCGATGCCCTCGATGTCCATGTCCTTCACGCGCGCGTGTGAGTCGAAGCTCACGCGATCGTCCGGGAACGGCGGCCCCTGCCAGCGCACGTCCCACGGCGTCCCACCGTCGAGCTTGCCCTTGGCCGCCGCCGACGGCGGCTCGACGCGCTCGCGTGAGCCAAGGCGACGATTCAGCCTCGGCATCTTGCCGATGCGATAGCGCGTCATTCCGGCCTTCGCCGGCGCGCGACCGATCAGCGAGCCGAGGGCCAGGAGCTTTGCGCGATCGGCGGCGGAGAGGTGCGCCTCGATCGGTTCGGCGGGCTCGATGATGTGCGTGTCCGCGTCGAAGATCCGATAACCTGCGCGTGCCATTGCCGCGCCTCCTGTAGAGCACCGCCCCGGCTCCGCCGGGGCGGTTGCGAATGTTGGGGGGTTTGGGGGGCGCCCGGAGCCCCCCAACTTAATGTCGAGTCACTACGTCGACCAGCGCGGGGCGGCCGTCCTTCACGACACGCAGCGCGCGCCGGAGCGCCGGCCCCACGGCGTCGACGGCGTCGATCGGTCCTTCGGCGTGGACGCCGAATCCCTGCGCGATCTTCGCGAAGTCCGGCGGCGGATCGTCGATGCGGATG
>JBGOTH010000108.1:0-7889 GCA_041476345.1 Methylomirabilia bacterium | reverse complement strand
GGTAGAGTTACCCCGCGAGGGACGTGATGCGAATCCTGCTCGTCGAAGACGACCGAAAGGCGGCACGACTGGTCAGCAAGGGCCTGGAGGAAGCCGGGTTCCTGGTCGACGTCGCCTATTCGGGCGAAAACGGCGACGAGATGACGGTTGGCGCGGACTACGCCGTCATCGTGCTCGACTGGCGTCTCCCCGGGAAAGACGGGATCACGCTCTGCCGCGATCTCCGCGCACGTGGAGTGACCACGCCTATCCTCATGTTGACGGCGCGCCGCGGTGTCGACGACCGCGTGAGCGGACTCAACGTCGGCGCCGACGACTACCTCACGAAACCGTTTGCCTTTGCGGAGCTGCTCGCCCGGCTCCACGCCCTGCTGAGGCGCCCTGCCGTCGCGCGGCCCGTCGTCCTCACGGTGGGAGACCTCTGCCTCGATCCGGTCAGCCACGAAGTGACGCGCGCCGCGACGTCCGTCAGCCTCACCCCGAAGGAGTACGCGATCCTCGAAGTCCTCATGCGTCATCCGGGAGAGGTCTTGACGCGCGCGAGCCTCGGCGAGCACGTGTGGCGGGACGACGACGACGTCAACAACCTCGTCGACGTCCACGTCAGTCACCTTCGCAAGAAGATCGATCGCGAGCTCTCGGAGCCGCTGATCCAGACCGTGTGGGGCCGCGGGTATCGCATCGGCCCGGCTCGTCGATGATGCACCTCACCTTCAAGACGCGATTGGCCTTGGGGCATCTGGTTTATGTCGCCCTCATCCTCGGCCTCGCCGCGTTCGTCCTGAGCTGGGCGATGGCGCGGCTCGTTCGAAGCCAGGTCGACGCCGAGATGCTGGGGTTGGCCAGGCTGGAGGTCGCCGCGATCGAGGCCACTCCACGCGAGCCGCCGCGCATCCACGAGGCGCCTCCGGGCGCCGCGCGGCCGGTGTTCGTGCGCCTGGACAAGTTCCTTCAGATCGTCACGTTGGGTGGAGAGCCGGTGGCGTGGAGTACCACGTTGGGAACGGCGCGCCTCCCTCTCTCCCCAGCGACGCGCGAGCGTCTGGCGCGTGGCGCTTTCGTCTTCGAGACCGTCGAGGATTTCGGTGAAGAACCGATCCGTATGGTCTCGGTGCCGGTTGCGCTCGGGTCCGCGCGTTACGTGGTGCAAGTCGCCGCCTCGTTGGAGGACGCACGGGCCGTGGTGCGCGCGGCACACTGGCTCTTCCTCATCGTCGCGGTCATGATTCTCCTGGCCGTCGTGGCGACGGGAACCCTCCTCGCTCGGCGCGCCCTGGTCCCCATCGATCACATCGTGGCGCAGGCACGACAGATCGGCGATTCCGACCTGGCGGGGCGTCTGCCACATCCCGGCACGCGTGATGAGATCGGGCGGCTCGTCGAAACTCTCAATGACATGCTCAACCGGATCGAGCGGAGCTTCGAGATGCAGCAGCGATTCACCGCCGATGCCTCCCATGAATTGATGTCCCCGCTCTCACGGCTCCGTGCGGAGCTCGAGATCACCTTGCGACGGCCGAGAGCGTCGGCGGAGTACGAAGAGACCCTGCGCTCGTGCCTCGAAGAAGTCGAGCGATTGTCGACGCTAACCGAGGAGCTGCTCGGGCTCGTCCGGATCGATACCGGCGAAGGCCGGGGACCCGTTCCGGGGCCGGCCTCGGTCCAGCCGATCCTGCGGACGGTCATGCAACGGCTGGAAGGCGAGGCGCAACGCCGGCACGTGACGATGGAGATCGAATCCCCTTCCGCGGTCTCGGTGAAGGCATCCCCCGCCGTCGTGAGCGTTGCGCTTGCGAATGTCCTCGAGAATGCCGTGAAGTTCTGCCGGCCGGGCGGCCGGGTCACCGTGCGGGTTGACGCGGAACGGGATGAGGTGGTCGTAGCCGTGTCCGACACCGGCCCCGGCGTATTTCCCGACGAGATTCCACTCATCTTCGAACGCTTTCATCGTGGCCGCGCTTCGCATTCGACAGGCGCACCAGGCGTCGGGTTGGGACTGGCCATTTGCCGAACGCTCGTCGAGCGAGAAGGCGGCCGGGTCTCGGTCACCAGCACCCCCGGCGAGGGCGCGACGTTTGCCGTGCGGTTGCCGCTCGCGCTCTAGGCTCGCGTTTCAATCGTGGCGGGCTGTCAGCTGTCGCCACATGTTACGAAGCTGACGCGTCGGCATTCGCGCACGCGCTGATATAGTCGTCGGACATGCCTCGGACATCGGTGTTCTACGGCTGGTGGATCGTCGCCGCGTTCTCCGTCATGACGCTCACGTCCACCGGGGTCCGCCACGCCGTGGGCCCGTTCCTCAAGCCCATCACCGCGGATCTCGGGCTCGATCGCGCCACGTTCTCGATCGTGATCGCGGTGAGCCTCTTCCTCTACGGCGTGTTCGGGCTGCTCACCGGCGTCGTGCTCGACCGCTTCGGCGCGCGCGTGACCGCCTGCGCGGGCACCCTGCTCCTCGTCGCGTCGCTCATCCTCACCGGGCTCGTGCGGAACTTCTGGGACTTCTTCTTCGTCTACGGCGTGCTGCTCTCGCTCGGACTCGCGTTGACGGGACCCGTGCTCGCCTCCGGCGTGGTCGCGCGATGGTTCAGCAAGCGCCGCGGCACCGCGCTCTCGCTGCTCGCGAGCGCGTCGATGACCGGCATGAGCCTGCTCGTGCCGATGGTGACGTTCCTCATCCTGAAAGTGGGCTGGCGCACGACCTACATGTTGATCGGGGTCGGCGTGCTCGCGTTCATGCTGCCGATCTCGCTCTGGGTGATCCGCGAATCGCCCGAGTCGATGGGTCTCGGCGCCGACGGCGCGCCGCCCGAGCCCGGCGCCGCCGCCGCGAGCAAGCAGCGCGTGACGGCCATGGCGGCGATGCAGTCGCTCGCGTTCTGGCAGCTCGCGGGGTCGTTCTTCACCTGCGGATTTTCGATGAGCCTCCTGTCCTCGCACGGCGTGCCGATGCTGACCGACCACGGCTACACGCCGATGTTCGCGTCGTGGGCGATCGGCGTGCTCGGCGCCTCGAGCATCGGCGGCACCATGCTGCTCGGCATGCTGTCCGACCGGCTCGGCCGCCGACCCGTGCTCGCCTCGATCTACGCCGGGCGCATCCTGATCTTCGGCGGCTTCTTCTTGATCCGCGACAATCCCATGGCCATGCTGATCGTCGCGGTCCTCGGCGGCGTCACGATGTCCGGCACGGGATCGATGACCTCCGCGCTCACCGCGGACATCTGGGGCCGGTTCTCGGTGAGCCGGGTGCTGGGGGTGATCTTCCTCGTCCACCAGACCGGCTCGGCGATCGGCTCGTGGCTCGCCGGCTCGCTGTTCGAGGCGACGGGCGGTTACGGCGCCGCGTTCGTCCTCGCGTGCGTGTTCCTGTTCGGCGCGTCCATCGTCGCTCTGCGCGTCGACACGGGCGCCCGCCGGGTCTGGAGTGTCGCTCCCGCGCCCGCGATGCACTGATCCTCGTGCCGACGCCCCGCCGCATCAACGTCGCGTCCGGACGGACCCTCGAAGCGCTCGCGCACTACTCACGGGCGCTCCGCGTCGGGGACACCGTGCTGCAGTCCGGCACGACCGCGATCGATCGCGCGGGCAACGTGCGCGGCGTCGGCAATGTCGCGCGGCAGGTCGAGACGATTCTCGCCATCGCCGAGTGGAGCATGAGCAAGGCCGGGGGCACGCTCGACGACATGGTGCGGAGCCGGATCTACGTCACCGACGTCGCCGTGGCGGACCAGGCCGTTCGCACGCTGGCGAAGCGCTTCCGCGATGCCCGACCCGCCGCCACGCTCGTTCAGGTCAGCGGGCTCGCGCGCCCGGAGCAGCTCGTGGAAGTCGAATTCGACGCTGTCGACGGCGCCGGGGTGACGGCCCGGCGCATCAGCTCGGGACGTGCGATCGAGAACGAGTACGCGTACTCGCGCGCGGTCCGCGTGGGAAACCGCGTGTTCATCTCCGGCACCACCGCGCTGAACGCACGCGGCGTCGTGGACGGCCCCGGCGATCTCTACCGGCAGACGCGTAGCACGCTGGACACGATCTTCGCGGCGCTGGCCGAGGCGGGCGGGACGCCGGCCGATCTCGTCTACACGAAGACGTACTTCACCAACCTTTCGCGGATGTCCGACTACACGCGCGCGTGGCTGGAGGCGTTCGGCGACGTGCGGCCGACATCCACGACGCTCGGCATTCCCGCACTCCTTCGCCCGGAGATGCTCATCGAGATCGAGGCGGAAGCGATCATCGGCGCGTCGACAATCCGCCGCGACGGCTACACGCAGCGGGAGCGCGAGAAGCCGCGGGGCTACGCGCGGACGGTGACCGTCGGCGACGTGATCCACGTCAGCGGATGCACGGCGCTCTCAGCGGCCGGTGACGTGCAGGGCGCCGGCGACTGGGCCGCGCAGTACGACCACGCGATCGAGACGGCGAAGTGGGCGCTGGAGCAGGAGGGTGCCGGTCTCGACGACGTCGTCCGACGACGCACGTTCACCGTGGAGCGCGCGACCGTCAATCGTCCGCACGGTCAGGGGCCGGCGTATTTCTCGGGAAGCCGTCCCACGTCAATGGGCTGCCGCATCGCGGGGCTGGCGCGGCCGGAGCTCTTGGTCGAGGTCGAAGTCACCGCGGTCAAGGGCGCCGGCGCCGGCATCGAATCGATCGGCCCGGATCCGATCGATCCGGTCGACCGCTAGCAGGCAGCGGGACGACGGGCGGCCGGCCGGGCCGGCGCCGGACCCCCGGCATGGCGCAGCGAAATCCAGCGGTCGGGAGGAAGCGAAGCTTTCTCCCGACAAAGCCTTGAGGCGCGCCGTGCCGGGGGTCCGGCGCCGGCCCGGCCGGCCGCCCGTCGTCCCGCTGCCTGCTAGCGGCCGAGCGCGCCGCAGATCTGCCCGACCACCGGCGCGAGCGCGTCCGCCAGCGCGCGCGCCGGCTCGCGCGAGGCGCGCAGCCGCTCCACCGCTTCGTCGGCCTGCGCCGCGAGCCGCGCGACGTTTACCGTGGTGACGCGTCCCTCGTCCACGACCATCCGTCCGTCGATCATCACGCTGCGCACGGCCGTCGCGTCCTCCGCGTGAACGATCTGGTTCACCGCGTCGTTGATCGGGAGATAGTTCGGATGCCGCGTGTCGAGGAACACGATGTCGGCGCGGTAGCCGGGCGCGAGAGCGCCGATGTCGTCGAAGCCGAGCGCGCGCGCGCTGCCCGTCGTGGCCATCGCGAGCGCTTCCCGGGTAGCGATCCATCGCTCGGGATCGTCGTCAACGACGCGCGAGACGAACGACGCCAGCCGCGTCGCCTCGAACATGTTGAGGTTGTCCGCCGAGCTCGCGCCGTCCGTGCCCACGCCGACGTTGAGTGAGCGCGCGCGCATGCGCCGGACCGGCGCGATCCCCGAGCCGAGGCGGAGGTTGCTGCCCGGGTTGTGCGCGACGGACGCTCCCGCGTCCGCAAGCCGCGCGATGTCGTCGTCGTCGATCCAGATCGAATGGGCGGCGGTGAACCGAGGGCCGAGCAGCCCGAGCTGCGCGAGGTGCTCGGTGAGCGAGTGCCCGTAGTGTCCGCGACCGGCCTTCGCCTGCACACGCGACTCCGCAAGGTGCATGTGCACGCCGACGCCGAACTCTTCGGCGAGGTCGCGGCACGCCGTCATGAACGCGTCGCTGCAGTGGAGCGGGATCGTCGGCGCCAGGGCAGCACGTACGCGATCGCGCGGGAACTTCCACGTCGAGAGCGTCGCGCGCACGGCGGCGATCGTGCGCTCCGCCGGCGCGAAGCGGAGCGCGTCGACGTCCGCGCGCAGGCTCGCCGGGATCGCGTCGAGGAGACCGGGCATCGCCTCGTAGAGCGTGCGGTCCGCGATCATCGGCGCGACGACCGCGCGCATGCCGACATCCGCGTACGCCTGGGCGACGGCCGCGACGCCTTCCGGCGTCGGCGCGGGGAACTCGACGGCCAGGTCGTAGCACGCCGTGCAGCCCTTGCTCACCATCTCCACGGCCCCGAGCGCCGCGGACAGGTACTTGTCCTCGACGGTGCGGCGGCCGCTCACGGCGGGCGCAACGTTGAGAAGCAGCTCGAGATTCCAGCGATCGCCGAACCCGCGCCCGAGCGTGCCGTGCGCGTGGGTGTGCGCGTTGACGAGGCCCGGAAGAAGCAGCCGGTTGCGCGCGTCGATCACACGCGTGCCCTCCGGCGCGGCGAGACCCGGCTGCCCAACCTCGCGGATCATCGAGCCGTCGATGAGGACGTCGAGCCGCTCGGCGACACCACGAGCGACGTCGACGACGGTGCCGTTGCGAATGGCGATCATGGAAACTTCAGTGACGCTAGGAGCGAATCGCCCAGCGGAGATAGATCGCGCCGGACGTGTAGCCCGCACCGAACGCGGTGAGCACGACGCGGTCGCCGTACGCGAGCTTCTTCTGCTCGTGGAGCTCCGAGAGGCCGAGCGGAATCGTCGCGGCAACGGTGTTGCCGAACCGGTCGAGGTTGATGACGATCCGCGCGAGATCGAAGCCGAGGCGCTTGGCCACCGCCTCGATGATGCGGCGGTTGGCTTGATGCGGCACCAGCCAGTCGACCTCGGCGCCGGTGAGGCCGGTGCGCTTCAGCAGCGCCTCGGTGATGTCGGTCATGCCCGTGACGGCGGCTCTGAAGACCGCGGCCCCGTCCTGGACCACGAAGTGCTCGCGCGCGGCGACCGATTCCGCCGTCGCCGGATGGAGGCTGCCGCCGCTCGGGATGTAGAGCGCCTCCTCGCCGGCGCCGTCCATGAAGCACACGTGGTCGAGGATGCCGACGCTCTCGTCCGGGGTCGCCTCGACGAGCACCGCGCCCGCCCCGTCGCCGAAGAGCACGGCGGTCGCGCGGTCGAGCGGGTCGATGACCGCGCTCATCCGGTCCGCGCCGCACACGAGCGCGCAACGCAGCGTGCCGGACTCCACAAGCTTGGCGGCGGTGATCAACGCGTACACGAACCCCGAGCACGCCGCCGAGACGTCGAAGCCCCACGCGTTCGTGGCACCGAGCTTGCGCTGGACGATCGCCGCCGTCGACGGTAGCGGGCGATCCGGCGTCATGGTCGCCACCAGGATGCCGTCGATCGCGGACGGCGCGATCCCGCGCGCGTCGAGACAGCGCCGCGCGGCGGCCACCGCGAGATCGGAGGTGCCGCCGGTCGCCGCGAAGCGGCGCTCGACGATGCCCGTGCGCGAGCGAATCCACTCCTCCGTGGTGTCGAGGCGCTTCGCGAAGTAGTCGTTCGAATAGACGTCGGGAGGGACGTAATGACCGGTTGCGGTGACGGCGGCCCGCATCGACTGATCATACATTATCCTTAGCGCATGCTCATCGCCGACGCCGCCATCCAGAGATTCCTCGACACGAAGGACATCGCCATCCTCGCGACGATCCAGCCCGACGGCGCGCCGCTCGCGATGCCGATGTGGTTCCTGCCCGACACCGCGACGCTGACGATGATCAGCGTCGACGGCCTGCAGAAGGTGCGCAATCTCCGGAGGGATCCCCGCGTCTGCGTGGTGGCGGAGGCCGCCGACGAGCGCGGCATCCGCGGCGTGGCGATTCAGGGCACCGTCGAGTTCCTGCAGGACGGTGCCCCGCGCCGCGCGCTCGTCGAGCGCTTCCTGAAGAAATACCACCCGCGACTCGAAGGCCTGTGGAAGAGCACGACGATGCCGGGAAACCGCGTGATGTTCCGAATCGTCCCGAAGACGGTGAGAACGTGGGGCCTGGACTAGGGACGGCGCGATATGAACGAGTTGGTGGGAGCGCTAGAAAAGATCAGGTGCAGCGAAGGGAGCCGGCGGGCGGAGGCGGGAGCGTTCCCAGAGCGAATGCTTGCAGTTTGAGCGTAGGAGCGCGCCCGCCTC
>JBGOTH010000107.1:0-7950 GCA_041476345.1 Methylomirabilia bacterium | reverse complement strand
GTGGGGAACCTGTCACGCGTCGCGAAGCGCGGACGACCGTCGAGCACCACCGTACGGTTGCCGAGGATCTTCCCCAGCTCCACGAGCGGCATCGCCACGTGGCTCGCGCCGACGATGAGGAGCAGCGCGGGCGGCGCAAACACTTCCGCGAACCCGCGCGCGTTCTCCAGAAAGAGCGTCTTCGAGACGCCGCTGTCGAGGACCACGCGCGCTTCACCGGCAAACCGATCGTCGATGAACGCGTCGCCGAGCGATCCGAGGCGCGTGCCGTCGTCGAGCACGACGAGCTTCCCGGCCGGGCCGTCGAGCCGGGTCACGACCACACCGCGCCCGCCGCGGGCGGCGTGGATGCGTACCCGCTCGTAGAGTGCGGAGCTCGCGTCGTCCTGGGCGAGCGCGAGCGGCTCGACGAAGACCTCGATGGTGCCGCCGCACGTGAGCCCGATCTCCCACGCCTCCTCGTCGCCGAGGTTCAGCTCGAGCAGGCGCGGTCGCATGGTGGCGAGGACGTCCGCGGATTCCTCCAGCACCTGCGCGTCCACGCATCCGCCGATGGTGACGGAGCCGAGGATGTCGCCGTGCTCGCCGACCACCATCTTGGCGCCTTCCTTGCGCGGCGTCGTCCCTCGCGTGTTGACGAGCGTGGCCACCGCCACTTTCCCGGTGGAGCGCTTCAGCTGGTCGAGGTGATCGAAGAGCTCAGCCACGAGACAAGCTTACTCCCCTCACAGCGTCAGCTTCTGCGCCAGATCACGCAGTGCCGCCAGGTTATGGGCGGGCGCGAAGTGGTCGACGAGCGGCAGCGCGGCGGCCATCCCGCGGGTCAACGGCTCGTAGGACGGGTTGCCGAGCAGCGGGTTGAGCCAGATCAGGCGCGCGGCGCGCCGCTTGATCCGCAGCATCTCGGTCGCCAGCACCTCGGGATCTCCCGTGTCCCAGCCGTCGGACAGGACGATGACGATCGTCCTCCGGTCGACGATGCGCCCCCACTCGCGGTTGAACTCCGCCAGCGACTCGCCGATCCGTGTGCCGCCCGACCAGTCGCGCACCTCGCCCAGCCGCCGTAGCACCTGGCCGTACGAGCGCGATCGCAGGTGCTCGGTGATACGTGTGAGACGCGTCGAGAACGCGAACGTCTCCACGCGCCGGAAGACGTTCTGAATAGCGAAAAGGAATTGCAGAAGGAATCGGCTGTACAGATCCATGGAGCCGGACACGTCGCACAGCAGCACCAGCTTCGTCTTCTTGCGCTTGCGCGCGCGGAAGCGGAGATCGATGAGGTCGGCGCGTGTGAGGTTCGCGCGCAGCGTGCGCCGCAGGTCGACGCGGCCGTGGCGCCGCGCGGGCCGCCGCCGCCGGCTGATCCGGCGCGCGAGCCTCCGCGCGATCTGGATGGTCAGTCGCAGCACCTCGTCGAGCTGGTCGGCGCTGAAGGTCGCGAAGTCCTGACCGACCAGGCTCTCCTGGTCCGACACGGCCGGCACCCCGAGCGGCTCGCCTTGATCTTCCGCGTCGTCCTCACCCCACGTGTCGAGCGCGAGCGTCTCGCGCTTCTGTCCCGCGGCGCCCGGAACCTCCTGCGCCCCATCGTCGCCCACGCTCGGCGCCGGGAATCCCGCCATCTCGTCGCCGATGGCCTCGCCCCCGACCTTCCAGAAGGACTCGAAACACCGGTCGAAGATCGGCATCTCTTCGGGCCGGGAGACGAACACCGTCCGCAAGCCGAGGTAGAGCTCGCCGCGGTCGGCGATGTCGAGGTGATCGAGGGACCGCACGGCGTCGAGGACCTGGATGAGCGTGACAGGCAACGCCTGCGCACGCAGCAGACCTCCGAATCGGACGACCGCGGCGCCGAGGGCGCGCCCGGCCACTAGCTGGAGACGGAGGTGAACGGGGCGAGGCCGGACTTCGCGACCTCCGCCCGGAACTTCTTCATGTCGTCGGCGTCCTTCAGGATGCAGCCCAGCGTCTCGTTGACGACCTCTTCGTCGAGGTGGTCCGCGTGCAGCACGGCGAGCGCCTGCGCCCAATCGAGCGTCTCCGCCACGCCGGGCACCTTCGACAGGCGCGTGCGCCGCAGGGATTCCATGAAGCGCGCGACGTCGCGCGCGAGCCGCTCGTCGATCCCCGGGACCTTCCGCTGGACGATCCGGACTTCCTTGTCGAACGTGGGGTAGTCGATCCAGATGTAGAGGCAGCGCCGGCGGAGTGCGTCCGACAGCTCGCGCGTGCGGTTCGACGTGAGGATCACGTGCGGCGGATGGGCGGCCTTGATGGTCCCGATCTCCGGCACGGTCACCTGCCACTCCGCGAAGATCTCCAGCATGAACGCTTCGAACTCCTCATCCGCGCGATCAACCTCGTCCACGAGGAGCACCGGGGCTTTCCCCTTGCGGCTGATGGCGTCGAGCAATGGACGGCGGAGGAGAAACTCCTCGGAGAAGATCTCGCGCTCTTCGGATTTGACGTCCCGCTGCGTGCGCTCGGACAGCTTGATGTGGAGGAGCTGCTTCTGGTAGTTCCACTCGTAGAGCGCCGCGGCCGCATCCAGCCCTTCGTAGCACTGCAACCGGATGAGATCCGTGTCCAGCATCCGGGCCATGACTTTGGCGATCTCGGTCTTGCCGACACCCGCGTGGCCCTCGACGAGCAACGGCTTCTTCAGCGAGGTGGCAAGGTACACGGCCGTGGCCACCGGCGCGTCCGTGACGTACTGCGCTTGCTCCATCAACGTCTGGATCTTCCGGATCTCTTCGCGCATGTGGTTGGATTCTACACGAGGCGCGCGTAGTCGTCGGGCGTGTCCACGTCGGGCGGCATGTCGGACTCGAGGACGAGGCTCGCCACGCGCGCCGGATCCTTGCGAACGACCGCCCGGGCGCCCGCGTCGCCGTCGAGTCGCCGCAGCTCGGTGAACACGGACACCGCGAAGACCACCGGCGTGCCCTGCACGCCGCGATAGACCGGGGTCGCGATCGGCTTGCCCTCCCGGCGGAAGGTCGCGAGGAGATCCACCAGGAGCGTATCGGGGACTCGTGGTTGATCGCCGAGCACGATGACGACCGCTTCGGCCGTGGCCGGCAGCGCGGCGGCCCCTGCCGCGATGGACGTTCCCTGCCCGGCCTCCGGATGCGGATTCGCCACGAAGCGCACGTCGAGGCCGCGCAGCGCGCGGCGGATCTCCGCGTCGTCGGGCGGTGTCACGACGAGCACGGTGGCGACGTGAGGCAGCAGGCGTTCGACGCTCCACCGCAGAATCGGCTTCCCGTCGAGCGGAAGGAGAAGCTTCGCGCGCCCCATTCTTCGCGACAGTCCCGCGGCGAGAACCATCCCGACGATCATGCGGGCAGCGTAACCGAATGCCGTGTTCGACCGCCGGCTTTTGCCGGCGCAGTCTTGGGGGGAGGCAGAGCAAAAGCGGCGAGCCGTATGGCTCGCCGCTTTTTGCTCGTCGAAGGGCCCTCCGAGGGTCAGGCTCGCTTCATGGCGGCTTCGACCGCGCGTCTGGCGAAGACGCGGCAGAGATGCGCCTTGTATTCGACGGAGCCCTGGAGGTCCGCCTGCACGTCGACGCCCTCGGCGGCCGTCTGCGCCGCGGCCTCGATGGTACCGGCGCTCGTGAGATTCTTGCCGGCCAGCGCCGCCTCGACACCCTTCGCGCGCACGGCCTTCGTGCCCGCGCCGGTGAGCCCGATGCTCGCCTTGCTGCACGTCCCCTTGCCGTCCGTCGTCACCACCGCGGCCACGCCGACGATCGCGAAACGCGAGGCGGGATGCGGAAACTTCAAGTACGCGGCGCCGGTGCCCTTCGCCAGGGCAGGCACGCGGATCTCGACGAGGATCTCGTCTTCCTTCACGGCGGTCGACATCAGACCCTTGAACCAGTCGTCCACCTTCACGGTGCGCTTGCCCTTCGGACCTTCACAGACGAACTCGAAGCCGCACGCGAGCGCCGTGGCCGGCATGTCGGCGGCCGGGTCGGCGTGCGCGAGCCCGCCGCCGATCGTCCCGAGGTTGCGCACGGCGGGGTCGCCGACGATGGAGGCGGTCTCGCCGATAACCGCACACTTCGCCTTGATGATCGGGTTCGACTCGAGCTCGTACCACGTGGTCATCGCGCCGATCACGATGGTGCCGCCGTCCTCCTTCACGCCCTTCAGGCCCGGGACGTTCTTGAGGTCGATCAGATGCTTCGGCTGCGCGAGGCGGAACTTCATCATCGGGATCAGGCTGTGACCGCCCGCAAGGAGCTTGGCATCGTCACCGTGCTTGCCCATGAGGCCGAGGGCGTCGCGCACGGACGTGGGGGCGTGGTAGTCGAACGAGGCTGGGTACATGAGGGGCTCCTATTTACCGGCCTTAGCGGCCTGAATGGTCTTCCACACACGCTCGGCGGACAGCGGCATCGTCTCGATGTGATCGACGCCGAGCCCGGAGAGCGCATCGACGACGGCGTTGACGACGGCGGGCGTGGCCGCGATCGTCCCAGTTTCTCCCGCACCCTTGATGCCGAGTGGGTTGACCGGCGTCGGCGTAACCGTCCGATCGGTCTCGCACATGGTCAACATGTCCGCCTTGGGCATCGCGTAGTCCATCATGCTGCCCGTGATGAGCTGGCCCGACTCGTCGTCGTAGACCGCGCCTTCCCACAGCGCCTGCCCGATGCCCTGCGCGACGCCGCCGTGGACCATGCCGTCCACGATCATCGGATTGATGACGTTGCCGACGTCGTCCACCGCCACGTACCGGACGACCTTCACCTTGCCCGTCTCGGCCTCGACCTCGACCACGCACGCGTGGGCGCCGAACGGGAAACAGAAGTTCGAGGGATCGTAGAAGCTCGTCTCCTCGAGGCCGGGCTCGAGCCCCTCCGGGTAGTTGTGCGGCACGTACGCGGTCAAGGCCACGGCACCGAACGGCACCGCCTTGCCGGGAACGCCCTTCACCTGGAACTGCCCGTTGACGTACTCCATGTCGTTGGGCGATGCCTCGAGCAGGTGCGCCGCGATCTTCTTGCCCTTCTCCTTGATCTTGTCGAGCGACATCTTGATCGCCGTGCCGCCGACCGACGCCGAACGGCTGCCGTACGTGCCCATGCCGAACGGGACCAGGCCGGTGTCACCGTGGACGATCTCGACCTGCGCCATCGGGATCCCCAGCTCGTCGGCGACGAGCTGCGCGAACGTCGTCTCATGCCCCTGGCCGTGCGCGTGCGAGCCGGTATAGACCGTCACGCTACCGGTCGGGTGCACGCGCACCTTCCCTGATTCGTACAACCCGGCGCCCGCGCCGAGCGCACCCACGAGCTTCGACGGCGCGATCGAGCAGGCCTCGATGTACGTCGAGAACCCGACGCCGAGGAGACGGCCCTGCGTGCGCGCGGCCGCCTGCTCGGTCCGAAACTTCTTGTAGTCGAACACGGTCATGAGCTTGTCGAGCGCCCCGGCGTAGTCGCCGCTGTCGTAGCTCACGGCCACCAGCGTCTGGAACGCGCCGGAGAACTTCGGGATGAAGTTCTTCCGCCGCAGCTCGAGAGGATCCATCTTCAGCGCCGCGGCCCCGGCATCGACGATGCGCTCGAGCACGTAGCAGGCTTCGGGACGGCCAGCTCCGCGATAGGCATCCACAGCGGTCGTGTTCGTGAACACGCCCGTGACCTCGACGTGGATGGCGCCGATCGCGTACACGCCGTTGAGCAGCGTGCCGTAGAGGAACGTCGGCACCGCCGGCGCGAACGTCGAGAGGTAGGCGCCGAGGTTCGCCGTGGTCTTCACGCGCAGCCCGAGGATCCTGCCGTCCTTCGACAGCGCGATCTCGGCATCCGTGACGTGGTCGCGGCCCTGGGCGTCCGTCATGTACGCCTCGCGCCGCGTAGCCGTCCAGCGGATGGGGCGCTTGATGAGGCGCGAGGCCCACGAGCACACGACCTCTTCGTTGTAGAGGAAGATCTTCGAGCCGAATCCGCCGCCCACATCCGGCGCGATCACGCGGACCTTGTGCTCTGGAATGCCGAGGACGAACGCGCACATGAGCAGCCGGTGCACGTGCGGGTTCTGCGAGGTGACCCACAGCGTGAGCTCGCCGGTGGCGTCTTCGAATCGCGCCACGCACGCGCGCGGCTCCATCGCGTTGGCCACGAGGCGCTGGTTGACGATGCGTTTCTTCACGGTGACCGCGGCGGCCTTGAACGCGGCATCCGTCGCGGCGCCGTCGCCGAGCGCCCACTTGAAGGCCACGTTGCCGGTGGGCACGTCGTGGACCTTCGGCGCACCCGGCGCCGTCGCCTTGTCGGTCGCGGTGACGGACGGCAGCGGCTCCCAGGTCACCTGGACCTTCTCCGCGGCATCCACGGCGGCGGACTGACTCTCCGCGATCACGACGGCCACCGGATCACCGACGTGCCGTGCGAAGTCCGAGGCCAGCGGCATGTGGGGAACCATCGCGAGGTCCTGGACCACGCCGGGGACGCCCTTCTCCTTGCGGAGGTCCCAGCCGCACGGGAGCGAGTTGACTCCCGTCATGTCCTTGCCGGTGAACACCGCGACGACTCCGGGCTGGGACTTTGCCGCGGCCACGTCGATGCTCTTGATCCGCGCGTGCGCGTGGGGGCTGCGCACGAACGCGGCGTAGGTCATGCCGGCGAGCTTGACGTCGTCGACGTAGTTCCCGCGACCCGTGATGAAGCGCGGATCTTCCGTGCGCTTGATCGATTTGCCGAAGAGGCGATCCTGAGTGACAGCCATGGGTCTCCTCTCCTACTTCGTCGCGGCCATCTTGTCGGCGGCCCACTCGATCGCTTTGACGATGTTGTGATAGCCCGTGCAGCGGCAGAGATTGCCCTCGAGCTGGTGGCGGATGACCTCTTCCGACGGCTTCGGGTAGCGCTGGATGAGCTGCAGGGCGGAGAGGATCATGCCCGGCGTGCAGAAGCCGCACTGCAGCCCGTGCTTCTCCCAGAACCCCTGCTGGATCGGGTGCAGCTCCCCGTCCTTGGCGAGGCCCTCGATCGTCATGATATCGGCGCCGGTCGCCTGCACCGCGAAGAGCGTGCAGGACTTCACGGCCTGGCCGTTCATCATGATCGTGCAGGCACCGCACTGGCTCGTGTCGCATCCGACGTGCGTGCCGGTGAGCCCGACCGTTTCGCGGATGTAGTGGACGAGCAGGAGACGCGGCTCCACCTCATGATTCACGCTCGTACCGTTGATGGTCATCTTCACTGGCAGTTTCACGGGACATCCTCCAGGATTGCGGGCGTTGGAACCCGGCCGGCTACCTCAGCGGACAAGAGGGTAAGCGCCGCCTCGCGGAGTGTCAACCACCTCTCAGCAGCGACAACCCCTCGGCGCGCACCTGGTCGAGCACCTCACGCACGGCGAGGCCCTTCTCTCGCGAGACGCGCACGACGTCCGCGAACTCCGGCGTCACGGTGAGTACCCGCCCCTCGAGCCGCGACACCTTGAAGACGATCGGGCCGTGGCCCGTCGACAGCGTCACCATCTCGCGAGCCAGTCGCCGGCGCTGCCAGGTTGACCAGCGGACACCGATGGTGCTCGTCTCATGGAAGAGCGCCGTGGACAGCTCCTCGATGAGCGCCGGCGGGCAGAGCACCGTGACGACGACGCCGGGCCGGCTGCGCTTCATGATCACCGGCGTCAGGAAGACATCGAGGGCGCCGGCGGCGAGCAAGCGCTCCATGAGAGGCTCGTAGAGCTGCGGCGACATGTCGTCGATGGTCGTCTCGGCCTGAATGATCGTCTCGTCGGCGGCGGCGGCGGCGGAGTCGGCGGCCTCACCCACGAAGCAGCGAAGAACGTTCGGCGTGTCGGCGGGATCCCGTGTGCCGGCACCGTACCCGATGCCGTCGACCGTCATCGCCGGCATCCCGCCCGGCGTCCCGAGCGTGGTCAGGATCGCAGCTCCCGTCGGCGTCACGAGCTCCGCGCGCAC
>JBGOTH010000106.1:0-7979 GCA_041476345.1 Methylomirabilia bacterium | reverse complement strand
CTTGCCGATGACGACGCGCTCCGCGAGCCCTTTGGAGCGGGCGGTCTGGATGTAGTCCTGCCGCACGACTTCCAGCATCGACTGGCGCATGTAGCGCGAGAACCCGGCGAGGCCCCCGAACGTGGCCACGACGATCGGCAGGAGGAGGTGCGCGAGAAAATCGGTCTGCTGCTTCCAGAACGACAAGTATTCCCAGTTGAGCGAGCGCAGCCCCGAGATCGGCAGCCACCCGAGCTGCGCGCCGAACAGGATCATCAGCAGGAGCGCCAGCCAGAAATCCGGCGTCGCGAAGCCCACGAAGACGAAGATGGTGGTGATCTTGTCGAAGACGGAGTACTGGCGGGTCGCCGACATGATGCCGATCGGCACCGCGATCGCGACGATGATGGACATCTCGACGATGTTGAGCAGGAGCGTGACGGGCAGGCGCTCGACGATCTTCGCGAGCACGGGACGGCCGTCGGGCGAGAACGACCGTCCGAAGTCGAGGCGGACGAGCCGCGAGAGCCAGTTCCAGTACTGGACGTGCAGCGGCCGGTCGAGGCCGTACGCCTCCCGGAGGATCTGGCGTGTGTGCGCGGAGGCGTCCGCGCGCAAATCCCCCGTCATCACTTCCGTGGGGTCGCCGGGGGCCAGGTGGATGACGACGAACGAGATGCAGGTGATCCCGAAGAGAAGAGGGACGGCGAGCACGAGACGGCGAAGACCGTAGGTCACCATCGCGCACCCGCGGACCGCGCCGCGGTCATCCGGCGGTGTAGCGCTGCAGCCCGCGAGGGACGAACCATTCGTTGAAGTTGTACATGATGCCGCTCGCCGACGGCTTCACCCCCCGGACGCGCGACGACACCACGGGCAGGCTGTCCCGGTGGTAGAGGAACAGGACGGGAATGTCGTCGGCGAGGAGGGCGTGCACGCGACGGTAGGCGCGCGCGCGGTCCTCTTCCCGGCACGTGTTCCGCCCGCGCTCGAGAAGCTCGTCGACCTCGGCGTTCGCATAGGACGCGATGTTGAAGTCCTCGGGCCGGGTCTTCGACGAATGGAAGAGGCTGAAGCGGTCGGGGTCGATGCCGAGGCCCCAGCCGAGGACGAGCACGTCGAAGTTGCGCTTGCGCACGTGCTCCTTCAGGAGGGTGGCCCACTCCACCATCCGCACCTCGGCCTTGACGCCGATGTCGCGCAGGTCGGCCTGAATGATCTCCGCGATCTTCTTGCGCTCGTCGTTGCCCTGGTTGGTGAGGATCTCGAAGGCGAAGGGCTTGCCATCCTTGAGCAGGTAGCCGTCGGCGTCGGTGTCGCGCCAGCCGGCCTCGGCGAGGAGCGCGCGCGCCTGCGCGGGATCGTACGGCAATCCCTTCACCTCAGGGTTGAAGGCCGACGTCCCCGGAAGGTAGGGCCCCGTGGCGGGCTGCCCGAGACCGAGGATGACGTGGTCGATCAGGTCTTGCTTGTTGATGGCATGGGCGAACGCGTGGCGCACCCGCTTGTCCGCGAAGCGCGGATCCTTCAGGTTGAAGGCCATGTACGTGACCGAGGGCGTCGAATAGCGGAAGCGGGCGTAGGCCTTCTTGAACGCCGGATAGTCGGTCTGTCGCGTGTACTGCAGCGCCGTGAGGTCGGCCCCGTCGACACCCTTGGCCTTCAGCTCGAGGAAGATCGTGGCCTGGCTCGGGATCACGCGGTACACGATGCGGCTGATGAACGGCCGCCCCTTCTCGAAATAATCGGGATTGGCGACAAGCACGACCTTCTCGCCGGACCTCCACTCCTTGAACCGATAGGGCCCGGTGCCGACGGGTGACGTGAGATTCTGCGGCGCCTCGCGGATCCGGCCTTCCTTCACATAGGACTCCAGCAAATGCTTGGGCAGCATGTACATCGACCAGCTTCCGAGCGCCTTGGCGTAGGGCGTCTTGTAGACGATACGAACCGTGCGTGCGTCCGGCGCTTCGATGCTCTCCACCGCCTCGAAGTCCTCGCGGTAGGGCGTCGGCGTCTTCGGGTTCACCATCGTGGCGTGTGTGAACAGCACGTCGGCGGAGGTGAAGGGCGTCCCGTCGTGCCACCGGACGTCGTCGCGAAGGCGGAACGTGAGCTGCCTGCAGTCGGCGCTGAACGTCCACGATTCCGCCAGCTCGGGAACGATATGGAGATCCTTGTCGCGCGTGGTGAGCCCGCTGTAGATCTGCCCCCCCACCTCGTGCGAGGCCCCGTCGTTGGCGATGTTCGGGATGAGAGAGGAGACATTGCCGATCGACGACTGGATGTAGGTGTCCCCGGGCGCGGGCTTCTCGTCGCGCACGGTCACGCTCTCACCCGCTCCGCCCGTGTCGACACCGCAGCCGGTCGCAGCAAGGGTTGAGACCAGCAGCAGGACGGAGAGACGGAACAGTTGGGTCACTACTTCGTCGGCGCCGGAGCGGGCAGCGGCGCAGGCGCGGCCGTACCGGGACGCTCGCGGATCACGGAGCTTGCGCTGCGCTCCCCGCCGAGCAGAGCCAACGTGAACGACGTGACGGTAAAGACGAGCGCCACGACCGTGGTGACCTTCCCGAGCACGGTCGGTGTCCCCATGGACCCGAAGACGGCCTGACTGCCGGCGCCACCGAACGCCGACCCGATATCGGCGCCCTTGCCCGCCTGCAGCAGCACGATCCCGATGATGGAGAAGCACATGAGCACGTGGACGATGGTGATCGCGACGATCATCGACTCCCCTTTCGCGCGGGCGCCGCGACGGCCGCCGCCTTCTTCACGATCGCAAGGAACTCCTGCGCTCTCAGGCTGGCGCCCCCGACGAGCGCGCCGTCGATTTCCGGCTCCGCGAGCAGGGTTTCGGCATTGTCGCCCTTCACGCTGCCGCCGTAGAGGATCGACAGGCCCTGCGCCGTCTCTTTCGACGCCAGCTCGGACGCGAGCCCGCGCAAATATCCGTGCACTTCCGCCGCCTGACCGGGTGTGGCGTGCAGCCCGGTGCCGATCGCCCACACCGGCTCGTACGCGAGGACGATCTTCGCGACGGCCTCCGTGGGCACACCGGCGAGGCCGGCGCGAAGCTGTCCTTCCACCGTGGTGAACGTGAGCCCCTGGCGCCGCTCGTCCGCGGTCTCGCCCACGCACAGCACGGGCGTGAGTCCGCCCGCGAGCACGGCCTGGACTTTGCGGTTGATCTGCTCGTCGCTCTCGCCCATCTCCTGGCGGCGCTCGGAATGCCCGGCGAGCACGTAGCGACACCCCAACTCCGCGAGCATCGGGATCGCGATCTCTCCCGTGTGGGCGCCGGACGACTCGAAATGGCAGGTCTGCGCACCCAGGGCGATCGCGCTTCCGGACAGTATCTCGGCGACGACCGACAGCGCCGTGAACGGCGGACACACGACGACCGTCACCGCCACCTTGCGCTTGAGGCCGTCGCGGACGGCGACCGCCAGCGCGCGCGCCTCCGCCTGCACGCCGTGCATCTTCCAGTTGCCGATGACGAGCGGTGTCCTCATCGCGACGCCTCCGTGAGCGCCTCCACGCCGGGCAGCGCACGGCCCTCGAGAAACTCGAGGAACGCGCCGCCGGCGGTGGAGATGTAACCGATCCGATCCGCGACGCCCGCCTGATTCACGGCCGCGACCGTGTCACCCCCGCCGACGACGGAAAACGCGTTCGCCCCCGCCACCGCGCGGGCGACGCCGAGCGTGCCGGCGGCGAACGGCGCCTTTTCGAATACGCCCATCGGTCCGTTCCACACGACGGTGCCGGCCGTCTTCACGACGTCCGCGAAACGCTCGACCGTGCGCGGGCCGATGTCGAGCCCCATCTGATCGGCGGGAATCTCGCGGATCCCGACGGTGCGCCCCGCCGGCGCCTCGAGGCCCTGCGCCACCACGGCGTCGACGGGCAGCACGATCGACACCCCGCGACGGCGCGCGCTTTCGAACACGCGGCGCGCCGGCTCGACCCGATCGGCTTCGAAGAGCGAACGGCCGATGCCGTGGCCGAGTGCCGCCAGGAACGTGAACGCCATGCCGCCACCGATCACGAGCGCGTCGACACGTGGGAGCAGGTGCTCGACCAGCGTCACCTTGTCGGACACCTTCGCCCCGCCCAGGATCGCGACGAGCGGCCGCTGCGGCGACTCGAGAATCCGCCCCAGGGCCTCGAGCTCCGAGCGCATCAAGAGGCCGGCGGCCGCGGGGTGCAGATGGTGGGTGATCGCCTCGATCGACGCATGCGCGCGGTGCGCGGCGGCGAAGGCGTCGTTCACGTAGGCGTCCGCGAGCGCCGCCAGCTCGCGCGCGAAGCCGTCGTCGTTCGCTTCTTCCTCAGGATGGAAGCGCAGGTTCTCGAGGAGGAGCACCTCCCCGGACCGCAGGGTCTTCACGAGCGCCGCCGTCTCCCCGCCCACACAGTCCGGCGCGAGCGGAACCGGCTGGCCCAGGAGCGCCGCCATCCGCTCGGCCACCGGGGCCAGCGAATACTTCGGATCGCGCGTGCCCTTCGGCCGGCCGAGGTGCGACGCGAGGACGACGGCGGCACCGCCCTCGAGCGCGCAGCGAATCGTGGGCACGACCGCGCAGAGCCGCGTGTCGTCGCTCACCGTGCCGTCCGCGAGGGGCGCGTTGAGGTCGGCGCGGAGAAAGACGCGCTTGTCCCGAAGGTCCAGCTGGTCGATCGTGAGCTTCGGCACGCCTTACAACGTCGTACCGATGTAGCGGATGAGATCGCGCACGCGGCAGGAATAGCCGAACTCGTTGTCGTACCACGCGAGCACTTTCACCATGGTGCCGTCCACCACGGCGGTCGACGGCAGATCGACGATCGAGGAATGCGTATTCCCGTTGAAATCGCTGGAGACGAGCTCCTCGTCGGTGGCGTCGAGGATCCCCTTGAGCGGTCCGGCGGCGGCTTCGCGGAACGCGTCGTTCACGGCGCTCACCGACGCGGGCTTTTCCAGCTCCGCGACGAGATCGACCACCGAGACGTTGATCGTCGGCACGCGGATCGAGATGCCGTCCAGCTTGCCTTTGAGCTTCGGCAGCACGAGGCCGACCGCGGTGGCGGCGCCGGTCGTCGTCGGGATCATGCTGACGGCCGCGGCCCGGGCCCGACGCAGATCCTTGTGCGGGAAGTCGTGGACGGGCTGATCGTTGGTGTAGGAATGCACCGTCGACGCGAAGCCGCGCTTGATCCCGAAGGCGTCGTCGAGGACCTTGGCCGTCGTCGCGAGGCAGTTCGTCGTGCAGGAGGCGTTCGAGATGACGCGGTGTTTGCGGGCGTCGTACGTACCCTCGTTCACTCCGAGGACGAGCGTGACGTCGGGATCCTTCGCCGGCGCGGTGATGATCACCTTTTTCGCGCCGGCCTGGATGTGCTTCGACGCGTTCGCCGTGTCGCGGAAGAGCCCGGTGGATTCCACCACTACGTCGACGCCGAGCTCCTTCCACGGAAGGTGCGCCGGGTCCTTGATCGCGCACACGCGCACCTCGCGCCCGTCGACGAAGATCGCCTCACCTTTGGCCGCGACCTCGGCCGGGAGCGCCCCGTGGACCGAGTCGTGCTTGAGCAGGTGCGCGAGGGTCCTGGCGTCCGCGAGGTCGTTGACGCCCACGACCTCGATGTCCTCGGCGCCCAGCGTCGTGCGGAAGAACACACGCCCGATACGCCCGAAGCCATTGACGCCGACTCGAATGGTCATGAAGGAGCTCCTTATGGGGCTTCAAAGTATACGGCTGCTTACAAGACACGGGCAACTGCGAGGACTCCCACCCGGACCGCGCCGGATGCGCGGAGCGCGCGAGCGCACTCGCTGACGGTGGCACCGGTCGTGATCACGTCGTCGACGACCAGCACGTGCCGACCGGCGACCACGGGCGCCGCCGCGAAGGCGCCCGCCACATTGATCCGCCGTTCGGCGGCCGTGAGATCACTCTGGGGGGTCGTGGCTCTGAGACGCACGAGCCAGCGTGGACGGACGCGCACGCCGAGGCGCGCGCCGAGCCGCTCCGCGAGCAGGAGCGACTGGTTGAAGCCTCGCTGCCGCTCGCGTGTCCGCGCCAGCGGCACCGGCACGAGCGCGTCGGGTGCTTCGCTCCACGCGCCCTGCTCGCGGACGAGATCGGCGAGCGGCCGCGCGAGCGAACGCCGGCCGTTGAACTTGAACGCGTGCACGGCCTCGCGCACGAGACCCGCGTACGACGCCGCGGCGCGCGCATAGTCGAAGGAAGGCGGTGTCTCGCGACACGCCGCGCAGAGCGCCGCGGCGTCCGCGGAGGGCACGGGAAGTCCGCAGCGCGGACACAGCGGTGGAGTCAGCCGTTCGAACCCTGCCCAGCACGCGCCGCAGACGGGATCGTGGCGGCCGTGACCGAGACGCGCGGCGCACAGCAGACACACGGCCGGGAACACCAGGTCGAGCGCCGCGGTCGCCAGAGCCCGCATGGACGCGGTGACGCGTCAGAGACGCGAGGCTTGGACGGTGTTCCAGCGGCGGCAACGCTCACAGCGCTCCCGCCATCCTGCGACGACGGCGCCACAGGCCGTGCATGCGTGCGGCCACTCGAAGGCGTGACCGAGACGCAGCGCGCGGCGATACTCCTCGAACGCGGCCGTCGTCTCCCCTCGCCGCTCGAAGACCGCGCCGAGATACGCGTGGACGAGGGGAAGATCCGGCGCGCGCACTTCGACTTTCTCCAGCTGGTCCGCCGCTTCGTCGAGCATCTCGAGCTCGAGGTAGACGCGGCCGAGCGCGACGGCGAGCGCGGTGTCGTCGCCCGCCCGTCCGACGGCGTCCCGGTAGAGCGCGATCATCCGGCTGGGGCGCCCCTCTTCTCGGTACACCCGCTCCAGACGCGCGAGGAGGGGAAGGACGGGATTCGTCTCCACCGCACGCTCCCAGGCCCGGACCGCTTCACGACGGTCACCGGCCGCCTCGTAGGCGTCACCAAGGGCCACGAGCGAGGGCACGAAATCGCGCGCGAGGCGCAGCGCGCCGCGGAAGTAGCTCAGGGCGGCCGCGGGTCGTCCGTGCGCCAGCTCGGTGCGGCCCGCCTCGTGCAGAAGCGCGACCTCCTCGTCACGCCGGCCGGAGGCATGCGCTTCGCGCGCGCGACCCACGAGATCGGCGATGTCGGGATCGTCGGCGGTGTCGGGGTGGCGGCCGGCCACCAGCTCGACGAACCGGCGGCCACGGAAGGCAAGATCGCGGAGGGCGAGAATCAGCGAGGCCACGGCGGCGGAACGACGATCATCCGGTCGCCATCCGCTCCTCCTCCTCGACCACGCGCTGGCACTCGATGCAATGGCGCGCGAACGGGAGCGCTTCCAGACGCTTCTCGGCGATGGTTTCACCGCACCGCTCGCAGGCGCCGAAGTTGCCGTCGTCGATGCGCTGCAGGGCGGACACGACGTCACGCAGGAGACGGCGGTCACCGCTGCCGAGCTCGAAAAAGAACTCCCGGGTGTAGGCCATGTTCGCCTGATCGCCCAGATCCTTGATGGAGTCGTCTTCCTGATCCTTGCCGTACAGCGCGGTCTTGCCTACTTCGTCGGTGAGCTGGCGCTGCTTCTCGATCAGCTGCTTTTTGAAGTAGGTCAGACGATCTTTTCTCATCGCGACCTCCTGCTCCAGCTGCGAGTCGCCGAAACTTAGCACGGCTCCGCATGATTTGAAAGCGCGGGTTGCCTATCCTTCGATCGGAACGGATGGTGCATCCCCCCAGAGACGCTCGAGCGCGTAATAGGCGCGCGTGTCCCCGAGGAAGACGTGCACGAGAACGTCGCCGTAGTCGAGAAGCACCCAGCCGCTCTCGACGCGGCCCTCCGAATGCAGAGGGCGAACGCCTTCGTCTTTGAGCTCCCGGCGAATTCCTTCGGCGATCGTGCGCACGTGCGTCGTCGATTTGCCGCTGCACACGAGGAAGTAGTCGGTGACCGACGAGAGACCCCGCACGTCGAGCATCATCAGATCCGCGGCGCTCTTGTCCAACGCG
>JBGOTH010000105.1:0-8066 GCA_041476345.1 Methylomirabilia bacterium | reverse complement strand
TGGCGCCAGCCGCGCACGATCCGCTCGACGTGCTCCGCCGTTCCGGCACGAGCCACCGCGAGCAAGCGCTCCTCCGTCTCCGGCGTGGCAACCCGCGTCACCGCTCGCACCTTCGCGTACGAGATCTCGCCGTGCGCGAGCGCTGCCGCCAGACACGGCAGCGTCCCGAGCGCGCGCGCCACCCGCACGCGCTCGCGTGCCGCGCCGAGGTCCAGCCCCACGCGCCAGGCGAGCCATGCTGCGCACGACCGGAACCCGGTGTTCCAGCCCTCGCGCGCGTCGAACTCACGAATACGATCCAGCAGGCGGGCGTTCGCAGCCTCCAGATGCGCCGACATCTCCGCGATCTCATCACCCAGCCGCTCCAGCTCCGCGTGAGTCTCCATCGCCGTCCCCCCTTTTTGTTGGGCGACTCTACACCCGGAATTCGGAGACGCCTGAGTGCGATCCGGAGCGACGATCGGGCGGGCGGGCGAGAACTTTCGTGAGAGCGCGGCAGATCGTGCGACTCCGTGCGCAGCCAGCGCCATTGCGTGGTGCCCACAGAGCGAGCCGCGCTCACCGACAAACTCGCCCGAAGAAGGTGTCAAGCGGAAACTTTCGGCGACGCGCCGCTTGCCGCCGCGCGCTCGTCAGCTCCGCGAACGCCCAGCGGCCGTAAACATCACCGCGAGGAGCCGCTGCCGCTCGGACTGTCCAAGCAGTACGTAACGGAACAGCGCAACACGCGCCGCGGCGCGAGCTAGACGCGCGCGGAGGCGCCCGCGAGCTGGCGCGACACGAGGCGCGCGTACAACGACCCGCGTGACAGCAGCGACTCGTGATCGCCGATCTCCGCGACGCGCCCTGCGTCGAGCACGATGATCCGATCGGCGTCGCGTACGGTCGACAGGCGATGCGCGATGACCAGCGTGGTGCGCGCCTTCGCCAGCAACGCGAGCGATTCCCGCACCGCCTGTTCGTTCACGGCGTCGAGGTGGGACGTGGCTTCGTCGAGGATGAGGATCGGCGCGTCCTTCAGGAACGCGCGTGCGATCGCCACACGCTGACGCTGGCCCCCGGAGAGCTTCGCACCGCGCTCGCCCACGATCGTGTCGAGCCCGTCGGGGAGCGAGCGCACGAACTCCGCGAGCGACGCGTTCGAGACGGCCGCCACCAGCTCGAACTCCGTGGCCGACGGCCGCGCGATCATGACGTTGTTCCGGAGCGTGTCGTTGAAGAGATAGGTGTCCTGCGCCACCAGCGCGATGCGGCCGCGCAGATCGTCGAGCGCGTAGTCCCTCAAATCATGGCCGCCGAGCTTCACGGCGCCCGCCTGCGGATCCCAGAAGCGCAGGAACAGCGCGGCGACCGTCGTCTTGCCGGCGCCGCTCGGCCCGACCAGCGCCACCGTGCCGCCCACGGGCACGGTGAAGGACACGTGATCGAGCGCCGGCCTCGTGCGCCCCGGATAGACGAAGCTGACGTCCGCCATCTCGAGCGCGGGAGCTCCCGGCACGTCCGCCACGACGCCCCTCCCATCGGTCACCGCCACGGGCTCCGTGTCGATCGCGTGGAGCCGGCGCGCGGCGCCGAGCGTGTCCGCGAGCTGGCGTCCGACCTGCGCGATCTCCCACACGGGCACGAACGCCGAGAGCGCGAGCAGCGTCAGCATCGGCAGCACGCCGGCGTCGAGGCGGCCCGTGGCGGCGAGCCCGGCGCCGACCATCGCCACCGCGAGACCGCCGAGCCCCGACGCGGTTTCCTGGAGCACGGTCTGCCGGGTGAGGTCCTCGAGGAACGGCAGCCGCGCGTCCGCATACGCGCGCGAGCGCGCCGCGAACGCGACGCCACGAGTGCGCTCTTGCTGGAACGCCACGATCTCGGCGAGGCCTTGCACGGAATCGACGGCGTAGGCGTTGAGCTCGCCCGTCGCTTCGCGCGCGCGCGAGCCCAGGCGGTCGATGCGCGCGCGGCCGAGCACCGGGCTCAGCGCGGCCCACGCGAGGAACGGCACCACGGCCACCGCCATCGGCCAGCCGAACGTCACGAGCGTCGCGAGCACCGCGGCGGGGACGAGCACGGCGACGAACGCCGGCGTGATCGTGTGCGCGAAGAAATATTCGACCAGCTCGATGTCGTGCGTCGCCGTACCGACGAGCTCGCCGGAGCGGCGGCGCGTCAGGTACGCAGGCGCGAGCGCGTCGAGCTTCTTGAAGAGGTCGACGCGCATGTGGGTGAGCAGGCGGAACGCCATGTCGTGCGCGAGCCACGATTCCAGCCAGTGCAGGATCCCCGCGAGCGGCGCCACGACGACCAGGGCGCCGAGCAGGAGCCCGAACGGCCGTCCCTGCTTCAGCGCGAGCACCACGAGCGCGCTGAGCACGCCGACGCCGATCAGCGCGAGCACGCGGGCGACGCCGAGCGCAAACGTGAGCGCGAGCTGTCCACGATACGGCCCGACCATCGACATCAAGTTGACGATGACGTCACGCCAGCCGAGCGTCTGGGTCGCGGCGCTTGCGTCCGCCGGGCCGCTGTCGGCGATACCCGTCGCGTCGCCGTTCGCCTCGGCGGAGCTCGGCGTCGGATCGGTGATCGGCCCGTCGGCGGCGGCGCCATCGCCGTCGCGCGCCTGTCCCGACATCAAGCGGTAGTAGGCGCCGCGCTGGGTCATCAGCTCGGCGTGACGGCCGCTCTCGACGAGCCGGCCGTCGTCGAGCACGAGGATGCGGTCGGCGCCGATCACGCTGGACAGGCGATGCGCGAAGATCAGCGTCGTGCGTCCGCGCATCAAGCGGTCGAGCGCTTCCTGGATGACGGCTTCGCTCTCCGCGTCCACCGCGGACAGCGCTTCGTCGAGCACGAGGATCGGCGCGTCCCGCAGGAGCGCGCGCGCGATCGCGATGCGCTGGCGCTGCCCGCCGGACAAGCGCACGCCGCGCTCGCCGACGACGGTCTGATAGCCCTGCGGCAGGCGCGCGATGAACTCGTGCGCGTTGGCGTCGCGCGCCGCCCGCTCGAGCTCTTCCGCGGTAGCGTCGGGCTTGCCCATGCGCAAGTTGTCTTCGACGGTTCCGTGGAAGAGATACGTGTCCTGGCTCACCACGGCGATGACCCGGCGCAATTCCTCGAGGGTCAACGTGCGCACGTCGCGCCCGCCGACGAGAACGCGTCCGCCCTGCGGGTCGTGCAGGCGCAGCAGAAGACGCGCGACGGTCGATTTGCCGGCGCCGCTCGGCCCCACGAGACCGACGCACTCGCCCGCCGCCACGGCGAAGCTGAGCCCTTCGTGCGCGGCGCGCCGCCCGCCGGGATACGCGAAGGTCACGCCCTCGAACGCCACGGTCGGCGGCAGCGCCACGTGCAACGGCGCTGCTTCGTCACGCACCATCGGCTCTACGTCGAGCAGCGAGAAGATCGCCTGCGACGCCGAGAGGCCGAGCATGCCGTTGTGCAAGAGCACGCGCAGCTCGCGGATCGGCCGGAACACTTCGACGCCGAGCATGAGAATGACGAGGAGCGCCGGCAGCGACATCTCGCCCGCGACGACACGATAGGCGCCCCACCCCAGCGCGACGGCGGCGCCGACGGCGATGCCGGTATCCGTGATGCCGCGTCCCATCGTGTTGGTGCCGAGCACCCACATGGTGCTGCGGAAGAGCTCCCAGCCGCGCGTTTCGAGCAGCGTGCGTCTCGCGGTGCTCTGCCCGAACGCTTTCAGCGTCGCGAGGCCCTGGATCGAGTCGAGGAAGTCGGCGGCGAACGCGCGATACGCCTGCGAGCGCGCGAGGCTCGCGCGGCTGTCCTTCCCATGCTGGAGCGTGGGCGCGATCAGCGTGACGAGGGCCGCGACGAGCAGCACGAGCGCGATGGGCAGATCGAGGAACGCGACAGTCGCGAAGATGACGAACGGCGTGAGCGCCGCGACCACGAGCTGCGGCAGGTACTGGCCGAAGTACACCTCGAGCTGCTGCACGCCTTCGACCATCGAGACGATGATCTCGCCGGTGCGCGTCCCCGCGACATGGGCGGGTCCGAGCGCGACGACGTGGTCGTAGATCGTCTGGCGCAGATGCGCCTGCACGATCGCCCCGGTGCGGTGCGCGGTGACGGTGCGCACGTATTCGACGGCGCCGCGGACGGCGATGGCGGCGGCGGTGGCCGCGATGAGCAGCGCGAGCTCCGACAACGCCGCGCCGGCGAAGACCCGGGCCAGCAGCCAGCCGAGCAGCGCGAGACGCGCGATGCCCGCGATGACTTGCAGCAGGCCGAGTGCGACGGCGGCCGCGATCCGAAGACGCACACCACGCGTGAACGCCCAGAGGCGGAGATCGAGGTACATCCGCCCTAGGCTACCGTACAATCTCCTCCGAAGGAGAGCCGTCATGCCTGTCACGCGTTTCGACATCACGCTGCGACGTCCGCTCGCCGACGGACGCGCCTTCGGCGCCGGGGGACCGTACGAAGAGCTGAAGGGCCGGCTGCACCTCACCGTCGATCCAACCCACGTGGCGAATCGGATGATCACCGACCTCGACCGCGCGCCGCGAAATATCGCCGGCCGCATCGAGTTCGCCGCCGACGTGTCGCTGCTGCTGCCCGTCGACCGCGCGAAGGCGAACGGGAGCGTGCTCGTCGACGTCGTCAACCGCGGCAACGCCGTGTCGGTGCCGAACTTCAACCACGCGACGCGGCCCACGTTCGGTCCCGGCGCCGATCCCAACCCGCCGGTCGACACGGGGGACGGCTGGCTCATGCGCCACGGGTGGACGGTGCTCTCGTGCGGCTGGCAGTCCGACCTGCCGCCCGGCGTGCCCGGCCTGCTCAGGCTCGAGGCTCCGGAAGCCCTCGGCCCGAACGGCTCGCGCATCACCGGCCGCGTGTACGTGCAGTGCCAGGCGCCGATCGACGTCGACGCGTTCATGCTGTCCGACCGTGGTCACGAGCCGTACGAGGCCGCCGACCTTCTGCAACCTGACGCCGTGCTGATCGTGCGCGATCAGCTCGACGGCGAGATCACCGTGATCCCGCGCGAGCGGTGGCGCTTCCGCGATCGGTTCAATATTGCGCTCGACGGCGGCTTCACGAAGGGCCGCATCTATCAGGTCGTCTACACCGCGGTCGGCGCCAAAGTGCTCGGGCTCGGGATGGCGGCGCTGCGCGACGCCGCGTCGTGGATCAAGTACGCGAGCGCCGCGGAAGACAACCCGGCGCCCGGCGCGATCCGCCGCGCGCATGCGTACGGACGCTCGCAGACCGGCCGTCTGCTCCGCACGCTCGTCCATCACGACGTCAACGTGGACGAGGCGGGTCGGCGCGCCTACGACGGGATCATCGCGAACGTCGCGGGCTCGATGCTCGGCGAGTTCAACGACCGCTTCGGCCAGAACTCGAAGGACCGGCCGTCGATGATGGATCACCTGGAGCCGACGCACGTGGAGCCGCGCGGCGGCCTCAAGGTCTTCTACACGAACACGTCGTTCGAGTATCACCGCGGTGACGCGTCGCTGATCCACACCGACGCCGGAGGCATGCGCGATCTGGAGCCTGGTCCCGACGTCCGGGTCTACCACTTCACCGGCACCGAGCACGGCACCGGGGTGTGGCCGCCGAGCGATACGACCCCGGTGGCCGCAGATCCGCGCGGACTGATCGAACGCTCGCGGCACGTGCGCGGCGTCGTGAACTACGGCCGCATCATGCGCGCGCTGCTCACCCGCCTCGATCGCTGGACCGCGGACGGCACGCCGCCGCCCCCGAGCAAGCATCCCCGCATCGCGGACGGCACCGCGGTCGACCCGTCCGCGCTCGGCAAAGCGTTCGAGCGGATCCCGGGCGCGCGCTATCCGATCCACCACGACCGTCCGCAGCGCCGCGACTTCACGACGCTGCCGCCGAAGGACGGACCGACCTACGGCACGCGCGTGAGCGCGGTGGACGACGACGGCAACGAGCGCGCCGGGATCCCGGTGCCGGAGCTGACGGTGCCCGTCGCCACGCACACGGGCTGGAGCCTGCGACACCCGGACATCGGCGGCGCCGATCAGCTCCTGTATTTCGCGGGCGCGACGCTGCCGTTCGCGAAGACGCGCGCCGACCGCGAGAAGGCCGGCGACCCGCGGCCCGCCATCGCCGAGCGCTATCGCTCGCGCGACGACTATCTCGCGCGCGTGCGCGAGGCGGCGAAGCGACTCGTCGCCGACGGCTATCTGCTGCAAGAGGACATCGACACGTCGCTCACGTTCGCCGCGCGCTTCTGGGAGACATGGGCATGAGCACGCAAGGGGCGTGGGGCGAAGAGGTCGCGAAGCGATTGGATTCGATGGTGGCGCTGCGCCGTGACTTCCATCGCCATCCCGAGCTGTCGTTCCAGGAGAAGCGGACGTCGGAGATCATCGCGGAACGCCTGACGAAGGCCGGGCTCGAGGTGAAGACCGGCATCGCCGGCCAGACCGGCGTCGTCGGCATCCTCCGTGGTGACAAACCCGGCAAGACGATCGCGTGGCGCGCCGACATCGACGCGCTGCCGCTCACGGAAATCCTCGACGCGCCGTTCACGTCGGGCACGAAGGGCGTGATGCACGCGTGCGGTCACGACGGGCACGCGGCCATCGCGATCACGGCCGCCGAGATCCTGGCGGCGAGGCGCGGCGAGCTGCCCGGCACCGTGGTCTTCATTTTCCAGCCGGCGGAGGAGCTGCTCAGCGGCGCCAAGCCGATGATCGAGGCGGGCGTGCTCGAGAATCCGCGCGTCGACGAGATCTACGCGCTGCATCTCACCACGCAGGACGCGGCCGGCACCGTGAACGTGCGCCGCGGCCCGACGATGGCGTCCGGCGACGGCTTCAACGTCGAGGTGACAGGCAAGGGCGGCCATGGCGCGTATCCGCACCTGTCCGTCGATCCGATGACGGCGGCCGCGCACATCCTCATCGGCATGCAGAGTCTCGTCACCAAGGAGGTCGCCGCGAAAGAAACGGTCGTGCTCTCCGTCGGCCAGATCATGGCGGGGACGAAGAACAACATCATCCCCGACAAGGCGGTGATGCGCGGCACGCTGCGCACGTTCGACATGGACGTGCGCGAGCAGCTCCTCGGGCGGCTGCAGTCGTTCGTCTCCGACATGGCGCGCGCGTACCGTGCGGAGGCGCGGCTCGACCTCACCATGGGCTGCCCGCCGGTCATCAACCCCTCGAAGGAGACGGACTTCGTGCATCACTGCTGCATCGACGAGCTCGGTGAAACCGCCGTCGTGGAAGGTTCACCCGTGATGGCCAGCGACGACATGAGCCTGTTCCTGCGCGCGCGGCCGGGCTGCTATTTCCGGGTCGGCATCTCGCCGACGCACAGCCGTGCGGTGCCGCACCACGCGCCCGAGTTCGAGATGAACGAGGACGGCCTGCCGGTCGGGCTACGCGTCGCGCTCTCCGTCCTGCGCAGCCGCCTCGGCGCCTGAGAAACATCAGGTGGCGATGTTCTACGAGGATGTGCTCCGGGCCCTCGACGCTGCCTCGATCAGATTCGTGCTGGTCGGCGGCGTCGCGGTGATCCTGCATGGCGTGCCCCGAACAACCGCAGACCTCGACCTCGTCATGGACCTCGAGGAGTCGAACGTGCTCCGCTTCGTCGGGATCATGACGGACCTGGGGTTCGTCCCTCGGGCACCGGTTGCGGCGGCCGATCTCGCCCGCGCCGATCTGCGTCGGGCGTGGGTCAATGACAAGCACATGGTTGCGTTCAGCTTTCACCGCCCCGGGCGGCCGCTCGATGAGGTAGACGTCCTCATCGATCCGCCCGTGCCCTTCGCCGAGATGTCGGCCGGCGCCGAGATCGTGGAAGCCGAGGGATTGCGCGTGCCGATCGCCGGCATCCGACACCTGATCCGGTTGAAGGAGATGGCCGGCCGGTCGCAGGATGTCGCGGACGTCGATGCTCTGCGCCGGTTGCTGGAGGCCTCTGGTGAGTGATCCGATCCTCCGGCGCGGTGTGACGCGTGTCTACTCGCTCGAGAAACTGCTCGAGTTCCGGGCGGTGCCCTCAGTCGACAAGCTGCGCTGGCTCGAAGAGATGCGGCAGTTTCTCGA
>JBGOTH010000104.1:0-8196 GCA_041476345.1 Methylomirabilia bacterium | reverse complement strand
TTCGACCGTGAGCGTGTGCCAGCTCGACGTCGCGTACGCGGTGCTCTACGACGTGTGGTCGAAGTCCGTGAAGCACCAGTTCCTGGCGCCGATCGGCGTGCGCCATCTCACGATCGGCTCGTGGGCGGTCGGCATCGTGCGATCCCTGATCGTCTTCGCCATGCTCGCGGCGATCAGCCGGTGGGCGTTTGGTTTCGATGCGCTGCACGCGGGGGCGGGACCGCTCGCGATATTCCTGTTCGGCTGCAGCCTGACCGCGCTGGCGGTGAGCGTGCTCGTGTGCACGCTGATCATGCTCTTCGGGGCGCGCGCGGAGACGGCCGCGTGGGCCAGCGTGAACTTCGTCCTCACGCTGGCCGGGATCTACTATTCGGTCGCCGTGCTGCCGAAGCCGGTCGCGATGGTCGCCGCCGCGATCCCGTTGACCTACTTCCTCGACGCCTACCGCGCGTATTACGGTTTCCCCGCCGAGTTCGCGCACCCGATCCTCGTCGGCGGCGCGCTTGCGGTGCTGTACGTCGGGCTCAGCCACTGGGCGCTCGTCGCCGCCGTGCGGAGCGCCCGGCGCACCGGGCTCTTGCTTAAAATGTCTGAGTGACCTCAGTCACTGAATGACGTGATCCGCCCGCAACAGCACCGACGGCGGAATCGTGAGACCGAGCGTCTTCGCGGTCTTCATGTTGATGACCAGCTCGAACTTCGTGGGCTGCTCGACGGGGAGATCGGCCGGTTTCGCGCCCTTGAGGATCTTGTCGACGAACGTCGCCGAGCGCCGATACATCTCCGTGCGGTTGGGCGAGTACGCCATGAGACCGCCGCTCTCGGTGAACTCCCGCCACGGATAGATCGCCGGCAGCCGGTTCTTCGAGGCGAGCTCGACAATCTGCGTCTGGTGCGTCAAGGTGTCGGGGCTCGGCAGCACGATGAGGCCCTGCGCGCGCGCTTTCGTGAGCGCGGCGAACGTGCGCTCGATCTCGTCGCGCCCTCGCGCTTCCATCTCAAGGACGGCGATGCCGGTCCGCTGCCCCGCCGTCTTGATTTCCCGCACGTACGCTGCGTGGTTGGGTGAGTTTGGAGCCATCAGCACGCCCACGCGCGTCATGCCCGGCACGGTCTGCGTGAGGAGCTCCAACGACTTGGCGCTCAGCCCCTCCCCGAGACCACTCGAGAGCCCTGTCACGTTGCCTCCGGGGTGAGCCAGACTGCTCACCAGCCCCGCCCCGACCGGATTGCCCGCGGTGATCATGACGATGGGAATCGTTTGCGTCGCCCGTTTCAGCGCCAGGATCGTCCCATTGCCGAAGGCCGTGATGACGTGGACCTTGAGACTGACCAGCTCGGCCGCCAGCGCAGGAAGCCGCTCGAAGCTCGAGTCCGCCACCCGCGACTCGATGACGAGGTTCGTCCCCTCGACGTAGCCGAGGTCGCGGAGGCGCTGCCGAAACGCCTCCAGGTCCCTCGCTTGGGTGGGGTACGCGTATCCGAGATAGCCGATGCGCCAGACCTTCGTCGCCTGCTGCGCCTCGCCGGCGAGCGGCAAGGCGAGGAGGCCGAGGGTAAGGACGACGGCGAACGCCGCGCGCGTGATGTTCATGCCGGAGCAGTCCTGTTGCCGAGTGCTACTTGCCGAGTGCCTTCTTCACGCTGCGCGCGATCCCCGCCGGGTCGAGGCCGTGCTTGGCGTAGAGCCCCTTCGCGTCGCCCGACTCACCGAAGCCCGTCACGCCGAGTCGTTTCACGGGTGTCGGCGCGAGCTCGGAGAGAAGCTCGGCGACGGCGCCGCCCAGTCCGCCGACGATCGAATGATCCTCGACGGTCACCACGTGTTCGGTGCGCCGCGCGGACGCGAGGAGCATCGCTTCGTCCAGCGGCTTGATGCAGGCGGCGTTGATGACTTCCGCGTGGATGCCGTCAGCCTCGAGCAGCTTCGCGGCTTCGAGCGCGTTCCACACCGTGCCGCCGCTCGCGATCACCGTGACGTCGCCGCCCTCGCGAAGCCGGAGCCACTTGCCGAGCTGGAAGCGGTAGTCGGCGGGGCAGACGGCTTCGAGGTTCTGGCGCGTGAGACGGAGGTAGAGCGGCCCCTGGTGCTCGACCGCGTAGGCCATGACCTGCTTGCACTCCAGCTCGTCGGCCGGCTGGATGATGGGGATGTTGGGCAGCGCGCGGATGCACGCGATGTCCTCGAGGCCCATCTGGCTGTAGCCGTCCTCGCCGATGGCGACGCCGACGTGCGTGCCGACCAGCTTCACGTTCGCGCCGGTGTAGGCGACCGAGATGCGGATCGTCTCGAAGCGGCCGACGAGGAAACACGCGAACGAGGCGACGAACGGAATCCTGCCCGCGAGGGCGAGGCCGGCGCCGATGCCGATCATGTTCGACTCGGCGATGCCGACGTTGAAGGCGCGATCCGGATACTTCTTGGCGAAGGCGACGGTCATCGTCGACTTCGACAGATCCGCATCCAGCGTGACGATGCGATCGTCTTTCGCGCCGAGATCGAGGAGAGCCTCTCCGAACGCGGCGCGCGTGGCCTTGGCTGGCATGTGGTGCTCCTTACTTCTTCGCGAGCGCGGCAAGCTCGTCGACGATGGCCCGCGTCGCGCTGTTACGGGTGAGGTACTCGCCCCAGGCTGCTTCGGTGACGCCGAGGATGTCGCGGATGGCGGTGATCGCTTCGGACGGCTTCGGCGCCTTGCCGTGCCACTCGGGGTTGTTCTCCATCCACGGGACGCCCTTGCCTTTCACCGTGTGGGCGACGATGAACGACGGGCGCCCTTTCGTGGCCTCGGCCTGATCCAGCGCTTTCTGGATCTGCCCGAAGTCGTGGCCGTCGATCTCCTGGACGGGCCAGCCGAAACCCTGCCACTTGGCGACGATCGGCTCGATGTCGAGGATCTTGGCGACGAAGTCGTCGAGCTGGATCCGGTTGTAGTCGAGGATCACCGTGAGGTTGTCGAGCGGATGTTTGGGCTGCCCGAGCTTCGGCCCTTCCATCGCGGCCTCCCACACCTGACCCTCCTGGCTCTCGCCGTCGCCGAGGATGCAGTACACGCGCGCGGCCGAGCCGGCCATCTTCAAGCCGAGCGCTTCGCCCTCGGCGATCGACAGCCCCTGTCCGAGGGAGCCCGTCGCGGCCTCGATGCCCGGCAGGGCGGTGCGATCCGGGTGGCCCTGGAGCGGACTGCCGAGCTTGCGCAGTGTCGTGAGCTGCGACTCCGGGATGAAGCCGGCGCGTGACATGACCGCGTAGAGCGCAGGGACCGCATGCCCTTTCGAGAGGATGACCCGGTCGCGATCCGGCCAGTCGGGCCGCTTCGGATCGAGCCGAAGCGGCTTGCCGAAATACAGCGCGACGAGAATGTCGATGACCGAGTTCGAGCCGCCCGGATGTCCCGAGCCGGCGTGCGTGATCATGCGGATGATCTGCACGCGGCACTCGCGAGCGATGGCTTCGAGGCGTGCGGTATCCATCAGGTGAGGTCCTCCATGAATGCGGCGATGGCGTCGACGCGAACTCTCGAGACGGCGATCTCCGGCGTGTAAGCCACCTCGTCCGCCGCCCACACGACCGTTCCCCGGACTTCCTTGGTGACGCCGATGACGTTGTTCAGGATGGTGGCGATATTGTCGTTGATCCGGATCGCGTTCGCACGCAAGGGTTCGGCGAGGCGACCGTCGCGGATGATATACGAGTCGCCGACGACGGTACACGTGAAATCCCCCGCGCGCAGGCCGTTGATCGGATACGTGTACCAGATGCGCCCGATGTAGAGCCCGTTGCCCACGCGTTGCAGCAGCTCGTCGCGGGAGACGGTGTCCTCGCCCTCGAGGACGATGTTGGAGGCGGCGACGCTGGCACTCGTATCGAACTGACGCCCGCCGCCGGCGCCGAAGCGGAAGCCGTTGCGGGGCGTGAGCGCGCGGGCCATCGCGTCGTCGGACGCGAGCCCGAGCTTCTCGCCACGCGCTGGATCGCGCATGAGGCGCTGCGTCTCGTACCAGCTCGAGAGGCAGCCGGTAAAAAGGCCGTCACGGATGAGATCCGTGCGCCCGGTCGGCAGGCCTTCGCACGTGATGCCTTTCGAGCCCATCAGACCCGGCGCCGCGCCGTGGTCGTAGAGGGTGAGGAGGCGCGAGGCCACGGGCTGACCGAGCCGCCCGAGGAACGGCGTGTTCGACGCGTAGAACGACGACGCCGTGCAGGCCGGGACGATGAGGTTGTTGAGCAGGTCGGTGACGGGCTGGCGGCCGAGCACCAGCGTGTAGGTTCCCGAGGGCACCCGGGCGCCGTCGATGGCGTCGATCGCGTTCTGCGCGGCTTCGACGCCGGCCTCGTCGGTGAAGTGATCGAGCCGCGTGGCGGTCGACCAGCCCGAGCCTTTGGCGTCGCGCGCTTCCACCATGGCCGTGACGAAGCCCGTCATCAGCGTGGACTCGTCGGTCTGCACCTCCGGTAGATGGCTCGACACGATCGCGATCCGTTCCTGGAGCACGCTCACGTCGCCACCGACGATCAGGCCGAGCGCGCGCAGCCCGGCGTCGTCGTCCGCCAGCTCCGCGAGGCGGCCCGACGCCATGAACGTGCGTAGCGCGCCGTTCACCACCTTCCAGCCCGCCTCGACGAGCGCGCGATCGTCGAGCGTCATGAGGGCGCGATCGTGGTAGCCGGTGAGCGTGCGCCGCTCGGTCACGGACCCCGGCAGCGAGACGAACTCGGGATCTTGCACCGCGGCCTTCCGCGCTTTCGCCAGCGCGCGCTCGGCGCCGCGCAACGTGAGGTCGCTCGGCTCACTCCCGAAGCCCAGGCGCGGCCCGTCGGGCGATGCGAACACGGCCTGGATGCCGATGCCGTGCGAAGCCGCGGACTTCGGCTCCTCGACGCCGTTGCAGGGGATGTGGGACGTGTAATTGAGCCGCGTGAGCAGCGTGGCATTCGACGCGACGAACACTTCGACGGCCTCGAGATCCGGTTGCCTCCTCGCCCACTCGAACGCCGCCGCGGCGGCGCGCGCCAGGTCGTCGATACCGATCATGGTCGTCTCAGTGCCGTGGTGTCGACTTGGTGTCGCGGCCCTCGACGGGGTAGCCCTTCGCCCACCAGCCGGGAAGTCCCTCGTCGAGCACCTCGTGGTTGCGCCAGCCCATGGCGTAGACGATGTCGCTGGCCCCCCGGGCCAACGCGTGGGGGCAGGTTCAGTAGAAGACCACGCGCGCGGTCTTCGAGATCTCCTTGGGCGCGCGCGTTTCGACGGCGCGCAGCGGCATCGCCCGCGCGCCCTTGATGTGCAGGTCGGAGTAGGCGTCCCACGTGCGCACGTCGATGACGTCGATCTTCACGCCGCGGTCCAGCTGCGCCTTGAGCTCGTCCACCTTGATGAACTTCACCGGATAGTCCGGCGGCCCGGCCGGCGCCGCCGCGCCGAGCAGCATCGCGCCCGCGATGAGGGGAATGAGCAGGCGTCGCATCAGCTGCCCAGCACGCGCGCGCGGCTCCGCATGGTCGGGCCCCCGTTGCCGAGCTTCTTCGTCTGCATCGGCTGGCCCTTTCCACAGTTCGGAATCGGGTAGAGACGGAAGTCCGTGCCGACCGCGTCGACGTTCATCAAATAATCGCGGGTGTCGGCGGCGATGCCCCCGTCGCGATAGAGCTGTCCGAGCTCACCGTTCCGGATCTCGTAGACCTTGCGCGAGGAGATGCGGAAATTCTCCCGGCTTTCGGCGATCGAGGGCGTGCGATGGCCGACGATGTAGTAGCCGCGCTCGACCTCGCGGATGATGGCACCCGGGTCGCGATCGCCTTCGCCGAATACCGTGCTCGACATCCGGATGAGCGGGACGAGCGAGGGCTCGGTGGCCTTCCAGTGACCGTTCGGCGCGCCGCCGAAAATCGCGGCCGTCTGGCGGCTGTTCATGAAGCCCTGAAAGACGCCGCGCTCGATGTGGACCACGCGCCGCGCCGGCGTGCCTTCGTGATCGTAGACATAGTGCCCGTAGCCCGGCAGGCCCGGATCGGAATACGCGGTGACGAGAGGGGACGCGACGCGCTTGCCGACCTGATGCTCGCCGAGGCCGCGCAGGAGCCAGGAGCGCCCGGCGTAGGCCGTTTCCATTTTCAGGGCGCGATCCAGCTCGACGGGATGGCCGATGATCTCGTGCGAGACGAGCGTGTTGTAGTGCGGGTCGGTGACCACGACGACGTCACCTTCGGATGACGGCAGCACCGGCGCTGCCGCCACCTCGACGGCTTCTCGGCCCATCGCGAGGGCGAAATCGACGAACGTCGGAAAGTGGATGAGGGGCTCGTCGACGCCGTGGTCGAGGATTTCCCAGCCGCGCTGGTGGCCCAGCACGTCGTAGATCTCGTGGCTCACGCCGCCCACGACGGCCACGAGCCACGCCATGCCTTGCGTCAGCGCGAAGCACTGGTCGATGCAGGCACCTTCGGTCGACACGAAGAGCTCGCGCGAGAGCTGCGTCTGCGTCGAGACGTAATTGTACTTGAGTCGCGGGTCGAGGCCGGCGAGGCGGCGTGAGACATCGGTGGTGTAGGCGATCATCGTGCCGAGGTCCACGGAGCGCGGATCCACCGCGTAGACGGCTGGCACCGTGTCGCGCCGGATCTCGACCGGCTGGAGGAGCGTGTCGGTGAGCGCTTCCCCGAGTGCCCCGAATTTACCGCGCGCGTCCGCTTTCATCTCGGCGTTGACGGACGCTCGGCGCCAGGCCGTGTCGATCGCTTCGCGGATGATGCGCGGCAGGTCGTCGACGTCGCTGGCGCCCAGCGTGAGGCCGGCGTACCCGGGCGCGATCATGCGATCGCCGCCGAGCACGCGTACGCCGAGCCCGAGCCCTTCGTCGTCCCCCGACGATTTCGCGCCACCGTTCTCCGCGCCGGCGTACTTGCCTTCCGTGACTTCGATCCGCAGATCCGCGTAGGCGAGATGCGCGAGGCGCCGCTTCGCTTCCTGCACGAGCTCTTCGGCGATCGGCGCGATCCTTCCGATCAAGTCGACGCCGAACATCAGAACGGCTCGACTTCCACGAGCTCGCCCGTGGCGACGTCGCCGCGCTCCTCGTCGAGGACGATCAGGCAGTTGCCGACGACCATCGAGGAGAGGATGCCGGAGCCCTGCGGGCCGGTGAGGCGCACGTGCCAGCACGCTTCATCCGGAGCGTAGCGGAGGATCCCGCGCTTGAACTCGCGGCGACCGGTCTTCTTGCGGAGCGGCTCGTCGGCGCGCGCATGAAACGTCTCGGGGAAGAGCCGGCGGCGACCCGCCAGCTTGTGGATGGCGGGGCGCACGAACAACATGAACGCGAGCATCGACGCCACGGGATTGCCGGGCAAGCCAAAGAAGTGCGCCCGGCCGATCGATCCCATGGCGAGTGGGCGGCCCGGCTGCATGGCGACCTGCCAGAACTCGATGCCGCCGATCTCGCTGAGGACGTCCTTCACGAGATCGAAGACGCCGACGGAGACGCCGCCGGAGCTCACCACCACTTCCGCCATCGAGGCGGCATCCAGCAGGCGCGCACGCAGCTCCTCGCGCCGGTCCGGCACGATGCCGAGGTCGATCACTTCGGCGCCACAGCGCGTGATGCTGCCGCGGAGCGCGAAGCGGTTGGAGTCGTAGATCTGCCCGGGCTTTCGCACCGTCCCGGGCTCCGCGACTTCGTCGCCCGTCGAGAGGAGTGCCACGCGCGGACGCCCGTGGACCAGCGCCTGAACGTGCCCGAGCGAGGTCAGGAGACCGATCTCCTGCGGGCGCAGGGGATGGCCGGTCTCGACGACCGTCATCCCGGTCGCGATGTCCTCGCCGCGCCGCCGCACGTTGGCGCCCTTGTCGAGGAGACCGATGCGCACGCGCGCGCCGACCCGTTCGACGATCTCCTGGGGGTACACGGTGTCCGCACCGGCGGGGATCGGTGCGCCCGTCATGATGCGGAGGGACTGCCTCTCGCCGACCACGCCGTCGAAGACCGAGCCGGCGGCAAGGTCGCCGATCACCGTGAGCTCCCGGGTGCCCTCGGCGGGGATGTCGCCGCTGCCGACGGCGTAGCCGTCGACCGCGGAGTTGTCGCAGGGCGGGACGTCGAAGGGCGCCTGCACGTCCTCGGCGAGCACGCGATCGAGGGCGTCGACGACGGAGACGAGCTCGGGGGGCGCGATCTGCGTGACCCGGTCGAGGATCC
>JBGOTH010000103.1:0-8205 GCA_041476345.1 Methylomirabilia bacterium | reverse complement strand
GATGAGGAGCCGGCCGCCCGTCGGCGTCTCCACCACGACCGAGATGCAGCGGCGCTCGAAGTCGAAGGGCACCTCGTCGAGCTTCTTGTAGCCGTCGACGGCGGGGCGTGGGCGATCGAGGACGGCACGGTCGAGCGGGCTCTGGATCCCCGTCTCGTACGTGCTGTTCAGGTAGGTGAAGAGGAACGGTGCCTCCGCGGGTTGGCCATTGGGGTCGAGGCAGCGACTGAGGGTGACGACACCGCTGGTGAGCGTGCCTGTCTTGTCACTGCACAGAACGTCGAGGCTGCCGAAGTCCTCGATCGCGGCGAGGTGCTTCACGATGACCTTCCGGCGCGCCATGTGGACGGCGCCCTTGGACAGCGTGACGGCCGTGATCATCGGAAGGAATTCAGGCGTGAGTCCCACGGCGAGCGCGACGGCGAAGAGGAGCGATTCCAGGAAAGGGCGGCCGAGGGCGGCGCTGGCGAGGAGCACGAACAGCACGAGCAGCACGACCGTGCGCATGATGAAGAGGGCGAAGTGCTTGGTCCCGCGCTCGAACTCCGTCTCGGGCGGGCGGGTGGCGAGGCGCGCGGCCACGTCGCCGAAGGCTGTCGCCGGCCCGGTCGCGGTAACCACGGCCGTCGCGGTGCCGCTGACGACGGACGTGCCCAGGTAGACGACGCCGCCGTCGTCGGCTGCGCCCGGTCTCTTCTCGACGGGCATGGACTCGCCCGTGAGCGCGGCCTGCTGCACGTGCAGATCGCGCGCGTCCACGAGCCGCGCGTCCGCCGGGACGCGGTCGCCGGCCGCGAGCTGGATGAGATCGCCGGGCACGATCTCGCGTCGAGGGATCTCGACCGCGATGCCGTCGCGCACCGCCTTCGCCGTGGGCGCCACCGTGTCGCGCAGACGCTCTGCCGCGCGCTCCGACCTGAACGTCTGCACGAAGTTCAGGGCGACGCTCAGAAGGACCATGAGCGCGATGAGCGACGCGCTGAACGTTTCTCCGAGGGCGGCGGAGACGGCGCTGGCGCCGAGCAGGATGAGCCCCAGCGGGTTGGCGAGCAGGGCTCCGATCTGCCGCAGCCCCGCATGGCGGCGCGTGGTGGTGATCTCGTTGGGCCCGGTGGCGGCGAAGCGCCGCCGCGCCTCCTCGCTCGTGAGTCCGGAGGTCGTCATCCTATCGGACCGACCGCCGGGCCCCATCTCCAGTTCCGGATCTCCGGCATGTCTTCGCCGTGCGTGTCGATGTAGCGCTTGTGCTCGATCAGCTTGACCTGAAGCTCTCGCTTGAGAGAGACGCCCGCGTCGCCCGTCTGTGGGAGGCGATCGATGGTGTCCATCACGAGGTGGAAGCGGTCCAGGTCGTTGAGCACGGTCATATCGAAGGGCGTGGTGATCGTACCTTCTTCCTTGTAGCCGCGGACGTGGAGGTTCTCGTGGTTGGTGCGGCGGTACGTCAGCCGGTGGATCAGCGTCGGATAGCCGTGAAAGGCGAAGATGATCGGCTTGTCCTCGGTGAAGAGCGCGTCGAAATCCGTGTCGCTCAAACCATGCGGGTGTTCGCGCTGCGACTGCAGCTTCATCAAATCGACGACGTTCACCACCCGGATCTTCAGATCGGGCAGACGCTGTCGCAGGATGGAAACCGCCGCCAGTGTCTCCAGCGTGGGCACGTCGCCGGCGCACGCCATGACCACGTCCGGCGCGGCGCCCTGATCGTTGCCGGCCCATGGCCAGATGCCGATGCCCGCGGCGCAATGCTCGACGGCGGCGCCCATCGTGAGCCATTGCGGAGCCGGATGTTTGCCCGCGATCACGACGTTGACGTAGTGCCGGCTGCGCAGGCAGTGATCCATCACCGACAGCAGGCAGTTCGCGTCCGGCGGCAGGTACACGCGGACGATCTCGGCTTTCTTGTTGATGACGTGGTCGATGAATCCAGGGTCCTGATGCGTGAAGCCGTTGTGATCCTGCCGCCAGACGTGCGAGGCCAGGAGGTAGTTCAGCGAGGCGATCGGGCGCCGCCACGGCAAGCGTGACGTGACCTTCAGCCACTTGGCGTGCTGGTTGAACATCGAATCGACGATGTGGATGAACGCCTCGTAACAATTGAACAGGCCGTGCCGCCCGGTGAGCAGGTAGCCCTCCAGCCATCCCTCGCATTGGTGCTCGCTGAGCATTTCGACCACGCGTCCGCTGGGCGCGAGGAACTCGTCGTTCGGCGCTGTCGCGGCGTCCCATTGGCGGTTGGTCACCTCGAAGAGGGCTTCCAAGCCGTTGGAAAGGGTCTCGTCGGGGCCGAAGACGCGGAAATTTCGCGGCTCGACATTGAGGGTCAGCACATCGCGCAGGAAGCGGCCGAGCACGTGCGTGTCGCCGGCGCCGATCACCCCCGGCACCGGCACGAGGACCGCGTAGGTCCGGAAGTCCGGCATCCGAAGATCGCGGAGAAGCATGCCGCCGTTGGCGCGCGGATTCGCGCCCATGCGGCGCTCTCCCGTGGGCGCGAGCTCCGCCAATTCCGGTTTCAGCCCGCCGTGCTCATCGAAGAGCTCGTCAGGTCGGTAGCTTTTCAACCAGCGTTCCAGCTCCTCCAGATGGCCGGGAGGCGTCGTGGACGACACGGCGAGCGGCACCTGATGCGCCCGGAACGTATCCTCGACCGGCCGGCCATCGACGACCTTCGGTCCCGTCCAGCCTTTGGGTGAGCGCAGGACGATCATGGGCCAGCGCGGACGCATGATGTTGCCGTGGACGCGGGCGTCTTGCTGGATGTGTTGGATCTGCTCCACCACCGTGTCGAGCGTCGCGGCCATGGCCTCGTGCATCAGCGCCGGCTCGTGACCTTCGACGAAGAACGGCGTCCAGCCGTAGCCGCGCAGGAGCTGGTCCAGCTCCTCACGGGTGATGCGGGCGAGCAGGGTCGGGCTCGCGATCTTGTAGCCGTTGAGATGCAGGATGGGCAGCACCACGCCGTCGGTGATCGGATCGAGGAATTTGTTGGAATGCCACGCCGTGGCGAGCGGGCCGGTTTCCGCTTCGCCGTCGCCGATGACGCAGGCGACGATCAAGGCCGGATTGTCGAACGCCGCCCCGAACGCGTGACTGAGCGAATACCCCAGCTCGCCGCCCTCGTGGATCGACCCTGGACATTCCGGCGACGCGTGGCTGGGAATTCCGCCGGGGAACGAGAACTGCGTGAAGAGCTTCGTGAGCCCGGCTTCATCGCGGCTGATGTGTGGATAGACCTCGCTGTACGTCCCCTCGAGGTACGTATGGCTCACCACCGCCGGCCCACCGTGGCCGGGGCCGGAAACGTACATCATGTCGAGATCGTACTTCTTGATGATCCGATTCAGGTGCGTGTAGACGAAATTCTGCCCCGGCGTCGTGCCCCAGTGTCCGAGCAGCATGCGCTTCACGTGTGCCAGCGCCAGGGGAGACCTCAGCAGGGGATTGTCGTGGAGATAGATCTGGCCGACCGATAGATAGTTGGCGGCGCGCCAGTACGCATCCATCTTCTGGAGAAGGTCCGGGCTGAGCGTGTGGGTCGTCATGTCCAAGCCCCGCGGAGAGCTCGGAGGGTCATCGGTATGTCACGCACCAGACTCTTGGGCTATTGGACCAAAGTCCAATAGCCGAAGGCCTCCGGATCGGAGGAAGCTTCGGAGACCGTGGGGCTGCCCACAAAGGAGAGTTACATGAAGACCTCGTTCAAGCTTGGCGCGTGGGGGTTTGTCGCCGGCAGTATCGTCACGATGATCGTCGGTTTCAGCTGGGGTGGGTGGTCGACGGGCGGCGGCGCTGACCGAATCGCCATGGAGCGGTCCACGGCGGCGGTGACCGCAGCCCTGGTTCCTGTCTGCCTCGAGAAGTCGAAGGCGGATCCCGCCAGCAGCAAGAAGCTCGTGGCGCTGAAAGCGCTCACGTCGACCTACGATCAGCGCGATGCCGTACTGAACGACGGCTGGGCGACCGTTGGGGTCACTGAGGCGAATCGCGATGTCGCCGAAGCCTGCGCGTCCCAGCTCCTCAAGGTGGCGGCGACGAAATAGACGAGGCGGAGTCACTCCGCCTCGGTGACCTGGCGCTCGAGGCGCTCGAGGCCGATCTCCAGGCTCGTGGTGGACTGACTTTCGTCGAGCTCGTCGGCGCTGGACGAGTTGTCGCCGATCGCGCCGGGAAGCTCATCGATTACCACGCCCCTGCCGAGCTGGCGCAGTCGCGCGTTGGCGGTGAGCAGATCCTTCTCGAGCCGCGTTCTGATGGTCGTCGTGTTCACGGCTTTCCTGTTTCCGTTGACGGATGCCGCCCCGGGGATCCCCTCCGCACCCAGGGGCGCGGAGGAAATCCCTGGACGGCGTACCCGTATTGCAGCGTTAGCGAAGGGAGGCGAGGATCTCCACCCGTCGATTCAGTGAGAGGCAATTTTCGCTGACGTTCCGGCAGAGCGGTGCCCGGACACCGAAGTCACCGCTCGAAATCCGGCTGGGCGCGATGCCTGCCGTGATCAGCGCCTGACGAACCGCCGACACCCGGCGGGCGCTCAGCGTCGGATCGTTGTCATTGGCCTGCGCGTCATCCACGTGACCATCGAGTCCGATCGCGACCTTGGGATTCGCGTTCATCCAGGTGACAAGCTTGGCGATCTTGTCGGTGCACTTCGACTGGATGGCCGCTTGCTTGACCTCGAACTGCACGTTCTCCACCGAGCTCCAGCTCCCGTCGGGTGCGAGGAAGCTGCGCATTCCGGAGCTGCCCGCCGGTCCTGCGGGTCCCTGGGGTCCCTGGGGCCCTCTGATGCCGGCCATGCCAGCCGGTCCCGCCGGCCCAGGCGATCCTGCCGGGCCTCCCAGCCCTATCGCTCCCGCCGGCCCGGGCTGGATGTACGACGGACGGGGATTGCACGGAAGCCCCTCCCATACCCCCTGGCCGTACCGAATCTCTGCCTTGTCGACGTAGCCGTCCCCGTAAGCGTAGAGCGGCGGCCCGTCGTATCCGACCGACGCACACCCCGCCGAGGCGGCGAGCAGCGCGGTCACGAAGAATCCTCGCATGATGTATCTCATCGTCGCATCTCCTTGGGACTGCATCGCGCCACTAGTTGCTCGCCGACTTCGCGCCCATCAGTACTTCGACGCGGCGGTCACGCTGCCAGCACTCTTCGGACGTCTCGTTGCACTTGAGCCGTGACTCACCGAACGCGCCCGACTGGATCTTGTCGGCCGGCACGCCGGCCTTCATCAGCTCGGCCTTGATGGCGTTGACACGACGCTCGCTGAGCGACTGGTTGTAGGCATCGGTGCCCCGCGGATCCGCGTGACCGTCGATGCCGACGGTGAAGCCCGGATTCTGCTGCAGGTACGACGCAATCCGATTGATCTCGGGCTGCTCGTTCGCCCGGAGATTGGACTTGTCGAAATCGAACAGGATGTCCTTGAACGCGGTCCACTTCATCCCGGTCGCGCCCTGGGCACCCGCCACGCCTGCATCACCCATCGGGCCAGCGGGGCCTTGCACGCCGGCGACGCCGGCAGGGCCCATGGGACCCATGGGGCCGGCCGGACCGGCAACGCCCTGGGGACCGGCGGGGCCGTAGATCTTCCAACCCGTCGCACCACCGATGGGTCGCGCACTGCAACCCACGGCGAACAGCGCGATTACGGACAACAACAGTGCTCGTTTCATCGTCGAACCTCCGTCTGGTGTGAGCTGCCGTGTGCTGCTGGTAGTGGCCATGGTCGCGCTCCCGTCATTTCGACGTTCGAGCGTGCCTTGTGAGAACGGCGAGGAGGAGCCCGGCCGCCAATCGGTCCGGAACGACCGGCGTCTGCGCAATCGATTCGCGGCGGAGCCGATCCGTCCGCATCCGCGCGAGGAGCTCGGCGAACGAGGAGGCCCGGAGAACCGAGTGGAACTGGCTCCGGTAGGTCGCGACGAGACTCACGTGGTCCAACACGACGTCGTACACGGCCCAGCGTGAGTTGCCCTCGTGCAAGCGATAGTCGATCGAGATCTCGGCGCCCTTGTTCGGGATGACCCGCGAGCGCACTTGCGCCCAGGCGCCGTCGATCGATTCGCCGAGGAACGCGACTTTCTCGTTGGTGTACCCGTCGACGCTCGCGATGAACGTCCGATCCAGGACCTTCGTGAAGAGTTCGACGAACTCGCCTCGCTCAGCGGCCGACACGTCTTTCCAGTGCCGGCCCAGCGCCCGGCGCGCGATCTCGTTGAAGTCGAACAGCTCGTGGCTGACGCGGACGATCCCGGTGCGTCGCTCGTTGCTCCCCATCGGCCACGACTGGACAATGCCCAGCACGCTGGACACCGACGACTTCACGAGCCCGACAGGTGCGAGGGGCACCGTCGTTTCATTGGCGAAGCCGGCGCGGCCGAAGGAAAGCAGGACGAGCACGAGTCCGAGGATCGAAAGTTTCATCGCTCCCCGACTCTAGGCGTCCGGGTCGAGTGCTTCTATTGGACCTTGGTCTCCTGGACCTTGGTCCATCTCTCTCGCGCCGCGCAGCCTTATGTCGCTCAGCTTGCGATCGAGACGACCATGTCGGCCGCGCGGCGTTGATCCATCGCCGGCAGGCGCTCACCGGCGAGGTGCATGAGCGTCGGAAGGACGACCAGCGAGGCGGCCAGGGTCATCGTGGTGCCGATCGCGAGCAGCAGACCGAGGCTCCACACGCCTTGGTGGTGGGCGACGAGCAGAGAACCGAAGCCCGCGATGGTCGTGAGACCGTTGAACGCCACTCCCATGACGGTGCTGCGCGCCAGGCGAGGTCCGCCGTGCGTTCCTGACTCGCGGGCCCGAAGCACGATGTTCACGCCGTACTCCGCGGCGGAGCCCACGATGAGAGGAAGCGCCCAGACGTTGACGAGATTGAACCTGAGCCCGAATAGCTGCATCAAGGCGACGGTCCACAATGTTCCGAGCATCAGCGGGACCAGCGCGAGCGCGGTCTCCCGCCAGCGACGGATCATGAGAGCGGCGATGCCGGCGACGAGGACGAAGGCATAGGCCAGTCCTTCCCGGCACGCCCTCTCGACGAGGTGCATCGACTCGTACGCGACGACCGGCTGTCCGGTCACGTCCGGGTCGACCGTCCGCAACTCCTCCACGAAGCGCGTCTGGTCCGCGCGTTCCACGACGTCGCGCCGCGCGTAGACCTGGAGGAGTAGGTGCCCACTCGTGCCGATGAAGTTCCGCCGCAGCTCGTCGGGTAGATCGTCGAGCGTGAGCTTCGCTGGTCGGGCGGCGAGCTGGAGTCGCTGCCAGGCTTCCGCGAAATCGCTTGCGAGCCGCGCCTGGAAATCGGTGAGGGCGGCCTCGACCACACGCCCGTCACGTGTCTTGATCCGCGCGAGCAGGGCGGACGTCTCTCCCGCGATGACGATCAGCTCCGGTCGCGCGCCGGCGCCACGGAGGCTCGCGTTCGCGAGCGCGAGGCGGCGCTGCAACGTCTCGAGCGCCGCGACGAGTGCATCCAGATCGAGCGCGCCCGCGCCGGCCGGGCGGATGCTGTCCGCGATCTCGGCCACGCGCGTCAGGATCGCGAGCTTCTCCGCCTGTCGATCCGGCAACACGGACAGCACGCTTTGTACGTCCGAGACGGACGGTAGCCGCCGGAACGCGTCCCGCTTCGCCTCGAGCTCTTCGAGCGACGAGGCCGTCGCCAGCGCGGCGAACCCGGAACGGCCTGCGGCCGCCGCGATCTTCCGCTCCCACACGACGGATTCGCTGCCGGCGCCCTGCAGGTTCAGCAAGTCGTAATCGAAGCCGACACGCGGCGCGGCCCACAGCGAGGCGCCGGTAACGACCGCGACGGCGAGGAGGATGGGCTTCGGGTGCCGGATGAGCCATTCCAGGGCGGGGACGTCGAGGTGTGCTGGACGCACGAGTCGTGTGACCCTTGACCGTGGGGACCCCTCACGTCGCCCGTCGATCAGTACCAGGGTCGCGGGAAAGACGGTGATCATCGCGAGAAAGGCGAGAAGGATCCCCGTCCCGGAGATGAAGCCGAATTCACGGATGCCCGGAAACTCGGCGATGGTCAGGATGTAGAAGGTCGCGGCGGCCGTAAGGGCGCCCAGGAGGATGCCGGGCCCGCTTCGCGCCGCCGTGCTCTCGAGCGCGTCGGCGAGATGCCGGCCGAACACACGCTCCTCCTGATACCGGAAGAGGAAGTAGATGCCGTAGTCGATCCCGAT
>JBGOTH010000102.1:0-8238 GCA_041476345.1 Methylomirabilia bacterium | reverse complement strand
GCCAGCCCGACGATTCTCAAGAACATCGACAAGAGCGGCCAGACGATCGAGAAGATGGAGATCGCGATCACGGAGACGCAGCGCGTGCTCGGCTACGCCGACTGCTCGTTCATGATCGCCTCGCCCGGCGAGACGGCCGACACCGTCCGCGAGACGGTGGACTTCTGCCGCAAGGTCGGCCTCAGGCCGGAAGTCTTCTTCTTCACCACGGCTTATCCGGGCACCACGTTCTGGGACCTCGCGCAGGAGCGCGGGCTCATCCGGAAGGCGGTGACGGGCGAGAAGGGGCCGGCCGACGAAGACATGGTCGAGCAGTACTTCCTGAAGCTCGGCGAGCAGGGCGAGAACGTTCGCACGAACTTCAGCGATCTGCCGGACGCGGAGATCGTCGAGCTGTCCTGGTGGGCCGTGAACGAGCTCGGTGCGCAGAACACCGTACGCCACCCCCACACCGGCGATCGGCAGGATCGCGGCGCCGTCCGGGGCGCGACGCGGGCCGACCTCTAGTGGACACGCCTCGCGTGGTGGGCGTGATCCCCGCCCGCGGCGGCTCGAAGCGGCTGCCGCGCAAGAATCTTCAACCGCTGCGAGGCGCGCCGCTCATCGCGTACACGATCGCGGCCGCCCGCGCGGCGCGGTCGCTCGATGCGGTGCTCGTGTCGAGCGACGACGCGGAAATCCTCGAGGTCGCCGGCCGCTGCGGCGCCGAGCCCGTGCCGCGCCCCGCGGAGCTCGCCACGGACGGCGCGCCGATCGACGACGCGCTTCGGCACGCGCTGCAATGGTCGCGGGCCCGGCACGGGGTCGACGCCGACATCCTCGTGTGGCTTCAAGCCGACGTGCCGGTCCGGGCGAAAGGATGCATCGATCGCACGGTCGAGATGTTGTGCGGCGACCCGAAGGCGTCGGCGGTGGCCACGGCGAACCGGGTCACGCAGCATCCGGCGTGGATGAAGACGATCGACGCCGACGGCTACGCGTCGCGCTACGACGCCGACGCGACCGAGTACCGGTTCCAGGGATTGACGCCCCTCTATCTGCTCGACGGCGCCGTGGTCACGCTGCGCGCCGGCAATCTGTTTGCGTACGGCGACGCGCGGGGGATTCACCGGTATCTCGGGGATCGGCCGCGGCTCGTCGTCCAGGCGCATCCGATGTACTCGCTCAACGTCGAAGAGCCGGCGCACGTGGAGCTGGCCGAGTTCTACCTCGAGCGTCATCCGGAGTACCGTCTGTCGTGAGTGCTCGCACGGCAGTGGCGATCTGCGTCCATCACAAGCCGTGGCTGGTGATGTCGACGGCGATCACGCTCCTGCTCCAGGATCTCCCGGACGTCGACGTCTACGTGATCTACAACGTGGGTGACGGAAGCTGTCTCGACCGGCCGTCCTACGAGGCGTATCGGCGCTTGGCGGTGGGTGAGCGCCCCGATCCGTCGATGGAGCGTGTCTCGTATGGCGCGTACGACCGAGTCGCGAGCGAGCACGGCCTGAACCCGAAGCTGAGCGCGTTCGACGAGCGCGTGCGCTCCGTGTCCCAGCTCCGCCGACCCGGCGTGCACTACCTGGAATACGAGAACGACCACGCGCTCGACTCCGGTGCCTGGTACAAGTTCATTCGCTCGGGGCGGTGGGCGAGCTACGACCACGTCCTGCTGGTTCCCGAGGGCACGCTGTTCACGCGCCCGTCCGCGTTGCGGGCCAGCCTCGAATTCGTCCGTGCGCGCGACATCGACTTCGTCGCCGGCGCGCACCTGAAGCGACGCATCGGGCGCTCCACCTTTCTGACCTACAACGGGCGCGATTCGGGAGCGACGCCGAGCGACGTGTTTCACGACGAGATGATCGCGGAGACCTTCGAGGTCTTCCGTCGCGACCCGGATTTTTCGAAGGCGTTCGACAGCTGGCCCGATGAGGTAGCACTGACGACGGAGCACCATCTCCCGGACATCTGGGGTGGCCCGCTCTGGCGCCGCCTTCGCAACGCGGCCGACTCGCGGGCTCCCGTGCCCCGAGGTTTTCTGAAGGGCGCGGGCGCGACCGCGCTCCGCCGGTATCGTGGCGTCTTTCCGCGGCTGGGTGTGGTCGCGTCGCGGGTCCGGGTGGGGCTGGGCGTCACGTCGCGCGGTGGCGGCGACGCCATCTACGTGGACTCGGAGCGGCGTCACGTGGGCGACGTCGCACCGGTGGTCGAGCACGAAGGTGTGCGCTTTCACCGTACGGACGAGGTCGAATGGCTCGGCGCCTGCTGCAACCATTTGCTGAGCCGGCGCTTCCTCGAAGACCTGGCCGAGCGGCTCGAGCGCTACCGGCTCTACGACGCGCTCGACGTACCGTTCGCCGGTTCGGCGCTGGAAATGGTCTGGGGGCTGATGCCCGCCTGGCTCGGTGTCGACAAGTGGTTTTTCGACGGCATCCACCGGATCATCAAGAACCCCGCGACGTCGCGTCGCGAGGACGAGCCTCCCGAGGTCGCCGACTATATCAACCGCTACTATCCGGGGCGCATCGCCGTCGGCTGGGCGGATGACGTCCTCAAGATACGTTCGGCCGCCGCGCCGTACGCGGAAACGCTTCGGGCCGCGTTGCCGGAGGCGTACTTTTGAACGGCACCCCGTACGCGTCCGTGCACAAGCTGCGCGAGCGCTTCATGGGCGAGCGGGCGCTCGTGGTGCTCGGGGGCCCGTCCATTCTCCAGCACGGTTGGGATCTCGGGGCTCTCGCGGGACGCTTCGTCGTCTTCGTGGAGGCACGGGCGCTCACGCCCCGGTTTCTCTCGTACGGTCTCTCGCCGGATTTCCTCATGATGTTCTATCCGGAGAAGTGCAAGGCGAACGCGCTCCAGGCCGTGGCGTTCCAGGCGGTGCTGGCGGATATCGACCTCCGGCCGCTGGTCCGCGAGGAGTGGGTGCCCGAGATCGATCGGCTGACGCGCGACTTCACCGAGTACTGGGAGTCGTGGCGCGCGGAGACGCCGCACAAGCGATTCCGGTGGAAGCCCGACGTCTACCTGAAGGAGTCGCCGTTCGACTTGATGCCGCGCGTGCCCCGGATGGCCTGCTTGACCTACCTCGCGCCCTTTCAGCAGTATGTGCGCGAGCAGGTGATCGGGCACGACGTCTACGCGTACGACATGGAAGAGACGCGCGAGCCGTTCACGGCGTCCGCCTACTACGCCGCGAGGGACGACGGCGAGCGCGTCATCTTGAAGGACTTCAGCTTCACGAACTCGGCCGCCATCGCGCTGTTCCCGCTGCTCAAGTACCTCGGCTTCCGCTCCGTGTATCTCCTCGGCATGGACATGTCGATGCTGGGCTCGATGGAATACGCGTCGCTCTACACGTTCCGCTCGCTCGCCCACTTCCGGCGGTTTTTCGAGCGCGCGCGGGCGGTGTTCAGCGCGACTTATCCCCGGCGCTTCGGCATGGAGCTCTACCGGCAGGTGCGGGAGGCGGGGGTCCGCGGCCTGATGCAGCCGGGCGCCTGGCGCGTGCTCGCGGACCGGCATCCCTGGTACATCCGGCCGTACTACGAGTTCGACAGTTTGCGGCAGGTATTGAGCGACGAGCGCATGACGTTCGTGAACGTGCACGCGCCCTGGGCCTACGCGCGGCCCGTGCCCGGCGTGGCGAACGTCGGCTTCGACGCGCTCGCGCGCGCGGCGTGAAGGAGGCGGCGTGATCATCATCGCGGAGATCGGCATCAACCATAACGGTGACGTGAACGTCGCCCACGAGCTCATCCGCCAGGCGCGCATCGCGGGAGCGGACATCGCCAAGTTCCAGTTCTACGACCCCGCCAAGATCTTCGGCCCCGGCGGGTCCTATCCGAATGACGAAGCCTACCGGCAAGCGCTCACCGTGCAGTTTGACCTCGGGCAAGCGCGGAAGCTGAAAGCGTGGTGCGACGAAGAGGGGATCGAGTTCATGGCGTCCGTGTTCGATCTGGAGCGCTTCGAGTGGATGGAATCGCTCGGCGTGAAACGCCACAAGGTGGCGAGTCGGACGACGGAAGAGAAGGACCTGTGCCGCCGCATTCTCGCCACCGGCAAGGAGACGTTCATCTCTCTCGGCTTCTGGACGGGCGGCGGCGTGCCTTACGAGGCGAAGAACGCACGCTACCTCTACTGCGTGCCGAAGTATCCGTGCGAGTACGCCGACATCCACCTGCCCGCGTCATTCGCGGGGTCGGTCTATCACGGCTTCAGCGACCATACGCTCGGCATCGAGGCGTCGCTCGTCGCCGTCGCGCGCGGCGCCCGCATCATCGAAAAGCATTTCACCCTGAACAAAGGGCTGCCGGGACCGGACCACGTCTGCAGCATCACCCCGGATGAGCTGGCCCATCTGAGCCGGTACGCCCGGCTCATGGAGAAGATCGCGTGAGGGGCGTCGACATCTCCGTCATCGTCACGAACTACGACTACGGGCGTGTGCTGCGCCGCTGCATCCGGTCGCTCCTCAACCAGGACCTCGCGCGCGACCGCTACGAGATCATCGTGATCGACGACCACAGCACCGACGACTCACGGGAGGCGCTGGAGACGTTCGTGGAGCGCGGCGAGGTCCGGGCGATCTTCAACCCCGAGAACCTCGGGGTGGGGGCGTGCTCGCGGATCGGCGTCAACGAGTCGCGCGGCAAGTTCTTCGTGCGGGTGGACGCCGACGACTACGTCCAGCCGCCGTTCCTCTACATGCTCTACAACTTCCTGAAGCTGAGCCCGATGCACGTCGGCGTGTCGTGCGACTACTTCCTCACCGACAACGAGGAGCGCATCCTGTCCGTGCAGTCGTTCGCGGAGAACGGTCTCGCGTGCGGCCTGATGCTGCGCACGTCGTATCTCGAGGTGATCGGCTCCTACAACAAGGAGAAAAAGGTCTTCGAGGACGCGGACCTCTTCCAGCGGATCGACCCGAAGAAGATCTACCACCTGCCGCTGCCGCTCTACAATTACGTGAAGCACGGGAACTCGCTGACCGACCGCACGGAGCCGCTCGCCCGATGACGATCCCCGGCCCGACGCCGGGCCGCCTGCTGATCGCCTACGCGCTGCGCCTGCGAGGGCGAATCGCGGCGCTGTGCGGACTGGCGCTGGTGTCGAGCGCGCTCATGGCCGTGCAGCCCGTGCTCGTCGCGGCGATCGTCGCCACCGTGATGGGCCAGGGGCTCGCCGGCGGCCGGGGGGGATCGCTCTTCGACCTCAATCGCCTGGGCTCGCGCCTCCTCGGGTGGCTCGGCACGTCCGGGAGCGCGACGCCGGTGGTGCTGCTCCTGGGCGCGCTGTACATCGGTCACGCCGTCTGCACGGCGGCGCTCGAATACGCGTCCGCGCTCACGGCCACGAGAATCCGGACGGAGTGCGCGAGGCTCATTCAGCTCGACCTGCTGCGCCACCTCATGTCGCAGGGGCTCGGATTCTTTCATCGGGAGCGGACGGGTGAGCTGCTCTCCCGCTTCTCGCTGGACGCCACCAACGCGGGGCAGGGGCTCGGCCCGGTGATTCGCGTCTTCGTGAGCTCGGGCACTCAGATCGCCGTCTACGGCGCGTATCTCGTCCAGACGGATCCGTGGCTCACGGCGGGCGCCCTCGTCTTCGCGGGCCTGCACATCGCGGTGTCGCATCAGCTCCGCCGCCCGCTGTGGACACACGCGCGCGGGGCGGTCGACGTCATGAGCGATTTCTCGGCCACCCTGCAGGAGACGCTCACGACCATCCGCGTCGCGAAGTCGTTCGGGAGCGAGCGGCACGAGATCGGCAAGGTGGGCGCCAGCATCGACCGGGTGAGCCGGGCCGCGCTCGCGGAGGGACGGATCAAGCAGCTGGAAGCCCCGGCGCGATTGCTCCTGGACGCCGTCGCCCTCATCGGCATCCTCGTCATCGCCGTGCTGCGGATGCAGGCCGGCGCGCTGACGACGTCCGGGCTGCTCCTCTATCTCTTCGTGGGCCGGCAGATCATCGCGCCCATCAGCGCCGCGGCGACCGCATACATCTTCACGCAGTCCACGATGGCGGCGTTCGGGCGCGTGGCCGAGCTCCTGGGCGAGAGGGGACAGCTCCCCGACGGGCGGACGGTCAAGACGCGCTTCGAGCGCCGGATCGAGGTGCGAGACGTGTCGTTCGCCTACGGCGACAACCGCGCGCTCGACCACGTGTCCCTCACCATCGAGAAGGGAGACGTGGTCGCCCTCGTGGGGCCGAGCGGCGCCGGCAAGTCCACGTTGACCGATCTGATCCTCAGGCTCTACGACCCTGCCACCGGCGTCGTCGCCATCGACGGCGTGGACATCCGGGAGCTGCGCCACGAGGACTACCGAGGGATTTTCGGCGTCGTGCCCCAGGAGACGCTCCTGCATCACGACACCATCGGCAACAACATCCGCTACGGACGGGCCGATCTGAGCGACGACGACGTCCATGCGGCGGCGCGCGCGGCGCACGCCGACGATTTCATTCGCGCCTTGCCTGACGGCTACGACACGATGGTCGGAGACCGTGGGGTCCGGCTCTCCGGAGGAGAGCGTCAGCGCGTGGCCATCGCGCGGGCGATCGCGCATCATCCACAGATCCTCATCCTCGACGAGGCGACGAGCTCCATCGACGCGGAATCCGAGCATCAGGTGCAGGAGGCTCTCGAGCTCATCCTCAAGTCGTCGACGGCGCTCGTGATCGCGCACCGGCTCTCCACCGTCGTGCGGGCGGACAAGATCGTCGTGCTCGCCGAGGGCCGCCTGATCGACGCGGGCCGGCATGAGGAGCTCTTCGAGCGATGTGCGCTCTATCGGAGCCTGTGCCAGATGCAGTTCGTCGACGGCGGCGAAGTGGTCGGGGCGCGCTGAGAAGGGCATCGACGATGACGACACCGTTCATGGCCGGACGCCAGGTGTTCCTGCGCGGGGTCCAGCCCGCCGATCTCTCGAAAATGGCGGCGTGGGTGGACGATCCCGACGTGACGCGCCTGCTCTTCCGCGGGCTGCGTCCCGCGCACGGTCCCGCGCTCGCGGAAGAATTGGAGCGCGAGCAGCGTGATCCGTCGACCGTCAACTTCGCCGTGTGCGACCTCCAGGACGGCTCGTTCATCGGGACCACGGGCGTCTTCCGGATCGACTGGGTGATGCGCCACGGTGAGTTTCGGGTGTTCCTCGGCGCCAAGGAGTCCTGGAACCGCGGCATCGGCACGGAGTGCGCCAAGCTGATGGTCGTGTACGGCATCGAGAAGCTGAACCTGAACAAGGTCTGGCTCGGCGTGAACGCGGCCAACATCGGCGGCGTGCGCGCCTACGAGAAGGCCGGGTTCGTCCGCGAGGGGATCCTGCGGCAGGAGCAGTATCGCAACTTCGAGTACTACGACGTGATCCGGATGAGCATCCTGCGCACCGAGTACGCGGCGCGGCGCGACGGCTACCTCGAGCGCGATCGGGAGATCTCGTGAGCTATCGCGCCGCCGTGATCGGCTGCGGGCGAATCGGCTGCGGCTTCGACGACGACCCGCGGCGGACGACGGTCGGCACGCATGCCGGCGCGTACCGGCGCGTGCCCGGGGTGGAGCTCGTCGCGCTCGCGGACACGGACCCCGCCAAGCTGGAGCGGTACGGCGCGAAGTTCGGCGTGAAAGGACGCTACGCGGACCATCAGGCGCTGCTCGCGCAGGAACGGCCCGACATCGTGTCGATCTGCACGTGGGCCGACAGCCATCGCGCGATCGTCGAGGACGCGGTGGCAGCGCGGGTCCGCGCGATCTTCTGCGAGAAGCCCATCGCCGACACGCTGGACGCGGCCCGCGCCATGCGACAGCTCTGCGCGGCACGGGGCGTCCTGCTCCTGGTCAACCATCGCCGCCGCTTCGACGCGTATCACCGGGACATCGCACGGTTCATCGGGGGCGGTGGACTCGGCCGCATCCAGCACATCACGTGTTACTACACCTCGGGCGTCGCGAACACCGGCGCGCATCTTTTCGACGCGCTCCGGCTCTACGGCGGGGAGATCACGTGGGTTCGCGCGCGGCGAAGCGTCAACCCGTCGCCGAATCCGGACGACCCGAACCTCGACGCGTGGCTCGGGTTCGAGGCGGGCTTCACGGCCACGGTGCTCGCGTGCGACGTCAAGGCGTACTACGTATTCGAGATCGACGTGCTCGGCACGGAAGGGCGCCTGCGCATCGCGTCGACGAGCGCCGAGACGCTCACGTTCGAGGCGGTCCGCGACAGCCGCGTGTCCTCGGAGTACCGCGAGCTGTAT
>JBGOTH010000101.1:0-8246 GCA_041476345.1 Methylomirabilia bacterium | reverse complement strand
AGGATCTCGTCGAAGTCGATCAGGCGGCGGGCCTTGTACCGGTTGTCGGCCCCGGGCGGGTCGAGGAGCAGCGTGCCCCAGAGATCCACGGTCACGGTGCGGATCTTCAGCGCGAGGGCTCCCAGCGGGGCGGCCGCTTCTCGAGAAACGCGCGCAGGCCCTCCGCGGCGTCCGCGTTCGCGTAGGACACCGCGAACGCGTTCACGCCGTACTCGACGGCCGCCGCGAGGTCGGTCGAGCGCCAGCGGATCATCAGCTCCTTCTGGAGCCTGATCGCCGCCGGCGCGCCGGCGAGGATCTTTCCCACGAGCGTCTCCACGGCGGCGGCGAGCTCGGCGGGAGCGACGACACGGTTCACCAATCCCCACGCCAGCGCTTCGTCGGCGCCGATCGATTCCCCGCAGAGCAGGAGCTCCGCCGCGCGGCCCGGCCCGACGAGCGGCGCGAGCAGCGCCGCTTCGATGACCGACGGGACGCCCACACGAACCTCGGGCAGCCCGAACGTGGCCCCCCGCACCGCGACGCGCAGGTCGCACGCGAGGGCCAACTCGAAGCCCGCGCCGAGCGCGTGTCCGTTGACCGCGGCCACGACGGGGAACGGGGCGAGGTGGACGGCCTGGATCGCCTCGTGAAGGCCGGTGATCAAGGTCTTCGCCGTGCCCACGTCGAGGGACGAAAGAACGTTCACGTCCATGCCGGCCGTGAACGCGCGGCCGCGGCCGGTGAGCACCGCCACGCGCACCGTCGGATCGTCGGCGAGCGTGCGGAAGCAATCGCGAAGCGCCTTGATGAGTGAGGGCTCGAGGAGATTCAGCGGAGGCCGCTCGAGCGTGCAGCGGACGACGCCACCCGTCCGCTCGACCGTGAGCGTGTCCACCTCGCTAATAGCGACGCATGCCGGGATCGACGGCGTCGGCCCAGGCGTCGAGGCCGCCCGCGAGGTTCTGCACGCGCGTGAAGCCGAGCCGGCGCAGGTAGTCGGCCACGGCGGCGCTGCGGACCCCGTGGTGACAGTACACGACGATCTCGTCGGTGGGATTCAGCTCCTCCGTCCGGAACTCGAGCTCTTCCATCGGGATGTGGAGCGCGTTGTCGAGCCGGCAGAGCCTGGTCTCCCAGTCGTCGCGCACGTCCACGAGGACCGGGCGATCGTTACGGTCGATCCGCGATTTCAGGTCTTGCGGCGTGATCTCGTCCACCCTGCCTCCCGTCGCGTCAGCGGGGCGCCGGGCGCCCGACGAGGAACTCGGTGAGCCATCGGTTCACGGCATCGGCATGCTCGATCTGCGGGAAGTGGCCGCACGCCTCGATGAAGCGCGCGCGGGCGCGCGGCAGCACCTCCGCCGCCTCGCCACAATGCGCGGGCATGACCACGCGGTCCTGCTTGCCGTGGATCAGAAGGACGGGCGCATCCAGCGCCGTGAGGGCGCGCCGATAGTCGGGGGCGTGCTCGACGAGGTCAAGGCGGATGTCGCGCAGCGTGGCGAGAAACGCGGCCTTCGCCTCCGGGCCCGTCCGCACGGCATAGTTCCGGCGCACGAGGAAGTCGATCTCCTCCGCGACCGGCGCGTGGAAGCAGCGCGTGAGCGCGGCACGGTAGATCGGCGCGCATCCGCCCAGCGCGAGCAGCTCGCCGAGCACGCGCGTGGCGGCCAGCCGATAGGGCCACGAGAGCCGATACGTGGCGCCCGGCACCAGGGCTCCGATGAGCGCGACACGCTCGACGCGCGCGGGATGCGTCAAGGCATAGGTGAGGCCGACGGCGCCGCCGAGCGAATGCCCGATGACGGCGACGCGCCCGAGCCCCATCGCCAGGATGAAGCCGTGCAACGCGCGGGCGGAGTCGGCAAGCCGATAGCGCGCGGGCGGCTTCGACGAGAGCCCGAAGCCCGGGAGATCGACGGCGTAGACGGTGGCCACCCGCGCCAGCGCTGGAATGTTGTGTCGCCAGGATTCCGCGAAGCCGCCGAGTCCGTGCAGGAGCACCACGGCGGGACCGCGTCCTTCGGTTACGTAGTGAAGCGTGAGGCCGTCGACCTCACCACCGCGGAGCTCCACGTCCGGCATCAGGCCTAGGATTCTACCAGAGGCTCTTCGTCGAGCAGCCCGCCGAGCTCGCGGCGGAAGGGGAAGACGCCGAAGATCCCCCCGGTGTGGACGAAGCAGATGCGCCGCCCCAGATCGCCGCGGTGACGGCGCAGGTGGTCGCAGAGGCCGTAGAACGCTTTGGCCGTGTCCACCGGATCCAGCACGAGACCTTCGAGACGCGCGAGCCGAACCACCATCTCGAGCTCTTCGCGGCGGACCGCCGCGCGCCCTTCGCCCTGATAGCCGTCGAGCACGCGCACGTGATCGGGGGGCTTCACGTCGAGGCCGTAACGCGCGCGCGCTTCGTCGACGAGCCGGACGACCGAGTCCTGCACGCCGCGTCCGGGCTGTGCCACGGGGATCGAGACGACGTCCGCGCGGAGCCCGGTGAGCTGCCGGCCCATGAGGAGGCCCGCCTGGCTGCCGCCGCTGAACGCGGTGATCGCGATGGTGTCGAAGTCGGGCGCGCCGTGACGGACCTGCTGCGCGATCTCCTGACCGCACGCGAGGTAGCCGAGCGCTCCGGCGACGGTCGCGCCGCTCTCCGGGATCACGTACGGCGTCCCGCCGTGCGCGCGCACGTCCACCGCGAGGTCCTGCATCACCTCACCGGCGCGTTCCCACTCCGCGTCGGTGCAGTACCGCACGCGCGCGCCGAGGAGCCTGGTGAGCAGGAGGTTGCCGTCGTACTCCTCGGGCGGCGGGCCCTCGAGCGCGATGACGGCACGCAGGCCGAGCCGCGCCGCCACCGCCGCCACCGCCCGACAGCAGCTCGACTGCTGCGTTCCGCACGTGATCAGCGTGTCGGCACGCTGCGCGAGCGCCTCGCCGAGGAGGAATTCCAGCTTGCGGATCTTGTTGCCGCTCTCCAGCAACCCGGTGAGATCGTCGCGCTTGACCCACAGCTCGACGTCGAGCTCGGTGGAGAGACGCTCCAGCTTCAGGAGGGGCGTCGGGGCGTAGGCGAGCTCGACGCGGGGAATCGGAGTCGCGGCGACCGTCATGCGGTCACTATACCGACGCGAACAAATCTCCCGACGAGGAATCGGGCGGCTCGACGGCCGCCGGCTGGCCGAGCAGTCGTTTCATCATCAGGGCGTTCCGCACCGGGTAGTCGCGGTTGTTGTTGTTGAAGGACACGAAGATCTCGCCGTCCTCGGACGCCGCGGCCTCCACCTCCGGGAGCAGCTCCCGCAGCTCCCCTTCCGTGTAGAGGTAGTCGTACTTCTCGCGGACAGCGGGCTCCTCGCCGCGCAGCTCGCGCAGCCAGCCGTCGGCGCAGCGGCCGTGGAGGCGGAATACGACGGTGCCGGCCGTGCGCGCGACGACGCGCGGGACCGCGTGAGCGACGGGCGGGGCGTCGACGATCACGTGACCGAGCCCCGCGCGGCGCAGCACGAGAAGCGTGTCATCGGCATGGTCGGGAAACCACGAGCGATCCCGGAACTCGACCGCGAGCCGCCAGCCCGGCAGTCGTGACGGGAGGCTCTCGAGATAGTCGAGCCGCTCGCGGGCGTAGCGCACCCAGGGCGCGAACTGGAAGAGCACGTAGCCGAGCTTCCCCGCGCCCTCAAGCGGACCGAGCGCCGCGCGGAACAGCCGAAACGTCGCGTCGATCGCCGCGGGCGGAAGGGCCCCGGCCGGGACTTCACCGCGATGCGTCTTCGTCACGTGTGGAGACACCATTGCCCGTACCTCGTCCGGTAGGGTCTCGGGCCGCGCGTGATGTCCGGTGAGCGGCGCATACGCCTTCACGTTGAAGGTGAAGCCCGGCGGCGTGCGCTCCGTCCATCGGAGAACGTTGCGCGCGGCGGGGATCGCGTAGTACGAGCTGTTGATCTCGACCGTGTCGAAGAAGCGCGCGTAGTAGCGCAGGCGCGCCTCGGGCGTCATGGACTTCCTCGGGTAGAAACGCCCGTCTTCGATGAGCGCCTGATCGGCCCAGGCGCAGATGCCGACCCGCGCGCTAACTGATCTTCTCGTAGACGCCCGGCGGAATGACCTTGAAGACCTTGATCGGCTGCGACACGTTCTTGAAGGTGCGCTCCCCCAGGCTCTCGAGGACGAAGTACAGGCGGATGCGCTCGGCGGTCGGCGGCCCCACGATGATCTCTCCGCCCTTGGCCGAGCCGGCGAAGCGCGCGGCGACGTTGGTCGTCGGCCCGCTCGCGGTGAACACCCATCGGGTGCCGAGCTTGGTGGCGCCGACGAGCGCCTCGCCGGTGTTGATCCCCATGTGGAGCGCCACGGGCGGGAAGATGCCGCCGTACTCCTCGTTCAGCGTCTCGGTGCGCTGGCGGATCGCAAAGGCGGCGCGGCTGGCGTTGAGCGCATGGTCGCCGCCGCCGCGCTCGGACTGGAAGATCACCATGAGGCCGTCGCCCGCCGTCTCGTTCACGTCGCCATGGTGGCTCTGGATGATCTCGAGGAAGCTCGTGAAGTACGTCTGCACGAGCTGGTTGAGCTTCTTCGGGTCGAGCTGCTCCGACAGCTTCGTGTAGCTCTCGATGTCGAGGAACAGCACCGAGACCTCGACGGTCTTCTTCTCCAGCTCGACGGCGCTGGGATCCTGCTCGAGCATCTTCTTCACCGACTCGGGGACGAACTTCGACAGCTCGCCCTTGAGGTGCTCGAGGAGCTCGAGGCGCTCCCGGGACTCCTGCAGGTTCTGCAGCGCTCCCGCCAGCTCGCTGTTCTTCGACTCGAGATCGGTGCGCGCCTGCGCCAGACGGGCCGTCATGTCGTTGAACGCGGTGCCGAGGTCGCCGATCTCGTCGCGCGAGGCCACGGGCACGCGCGCGTCGAAATCACCGTCGCCCACCCGGCGCGCGACGGCGGCCAGCGAGTCGATGGGCCGCACGATCACATGCCGCATGGCCACGGTCATCACGCCGCCGGCGGCGAGGATGGTCAGGAAGCCGATGAGGAGCTGGCTGTTGCGCTGGCGGCCAACCTGGGCGAAGACCGGCTCCATCGACGTCGCCACGCGGACGACCGCGCGGACCTTGTTCTCTTTGCCGTGGCAGTCCTGGCACTTCTCCTGGTTCTCGACGGGTTGGTGAACCACGTAGTACGGCACGCCGTTCTCGACCTCGATCGAGTCCTGGACCTTCAAGGTCTGGACGGCCTGCTTGAATGCCGGTGACGCGTTCACCGCGCCGGGCGCGCGCTGCATCCGGCGGATGTTGTCCAGGACGTCCTTGGACAGCTCGGCGTTCTTCATGACCTGGGTCAGGGTCGCGAGGTCCGTGAAGGCTTCCACGCCGTTCACGCGGTAGATCGTGAGGCCTTCGACCGGCGAGGAACTTCGGAGCTCCTGGAGCACGCGTCGCGTGACGTCCGGCCGCTCCTGGAGCATCGCCCCTTCGATGCTGGCGACGATCGTCCCGGTCTGCCGGCGGGCGGCGAGCTTGCTCTGTTCGACGAGGAGCGAAGACTGGCGCCGGATCGACCAGACGGTAGAGACGCCAAAGCCCAGGATCAGGACAGCGACGATGACCAGGGTGATCTTCGCGGTGAGCCGGGACCGCAGCATCGTGCCGTGATCCTAGCATGTGGACCTACGGTGCGTAGTGGCAGCGTCCGACCACAGGCCCGTCATGTTGCATAGGTCACGTCACCGTGGTGTATAATTCACCCAGTTCATTCATCCCTTCCCTCTTCGGTTTGGCAACCCTGGGCAGCACCCCAACAGGAGGTTAGTCAATGAGTCACCACAGCAAAGCCTTGGCCGTCCTCGCCCTCGGGGTGGCGGTCGTCGGCGGCGGACTGGTTCTGACACGTCACGTCATCGCGGTCGCCGGAGAGGTGGACGTCGAGCGGTTGAACCGGTCCATCCTGGCGTACGTGGCCGAGAAGAATCCCCAGGCCCCCATCAAAGCCTTTCAACGCTTCCCGGAGACCCTGGTCAACGAAGCGCAGCGCACGGGCATCGACCACTGCCTTGTGTTGGCGCAGGCCGAGGTCGAGTCGCAGTTCCACCACGACATCGTCGGATCTGCGGGCGAGATCGGGCTCTTCCAGGTGCTGCCGTCCACGGCGGCGCTGTTCGAGGGCCAGCTCGGACCGTTCAAGCGCCCCGTGATCACGAAGACCCAGCGGGAGCTCGGAGACCTCGCGGATCCGATCATCAGCACGAAGTTCGCGATGGCATACCTGCGCGACATCCGCACGCGCAAGCCGACCGTCAAGGACGCGCTCACCGAGTACAACGGCGGCCCGGCCGGCCGTCACCCGTACTACTACCGGATGGTGATGGGCACCTACGTGGAAGTGCTGGAACGCGCCGATCTGCGTTGCCGCTTCCGCGCGACCCCGAAGGAAGCGCCGGTCCTCACGCTGCTCACGCGCGCCTGATCCGCCTCCACTCCACTCATAGCGTCGCGCCGATCCGGCGCGCGAGGTCGACGTCGCGCGCGGTCAGCCCGCCCGCGTCGTGCGTCGAGAGACGGAGCGTGACCTCGTTGTAGCGGATCGCCATGTCGGGGTGATGGTCGGCCTTCTCGGCCAGCGCGGCCACGCCGTTGACGAAGATCATCGCGGTCTTGAAGTCGGTGAAGCGCCACGTGCGCGAGATGGCGTCCCCGTCGCGCGTCCAGTCCGGCGTCGCCGCCAGCTCACGCGCCAGCACGTCGTCACTGAGGCGCCCCGCGCGCGTCATGCGCGGGTCAGCTTCTGGAGGGAGCGCAGCTCGCGGGGCGGATCGAGCGTCTTGCCGCGCGCCGTCCACGACACCTCGGCCACGTAGAGATCGCCGCGCGAGTCCACGACGCAGCCGTGCGGCGCGATGAACTCACCGGGCTTCTCGCCCAGGAAGGGACCGCCCACCCGGTCCATCAGCTCGCCCGTCATGCTCACGACACTCACGCGCGCTCCGATATTCGGCACCTCCGCGTTGACGGGCAGGTGCGACGGCAGCTCGCCGACGTACCCGAGCCCCGCCGGGCGATCGATGAAGAGCCCGCACGGCCGGTGCAGGTTGTTCCACTGGGCGAGATATCGCCCGTCGCCGTCGAAGATCTGCACGCGGCTGTTCTCGCGGTCGGCCACGTACACGAGGCCCTCACGGTCGGTGGCGATGTTGTGGGGGATGTTGAAGCGTCCGGGATCAGTGCCCGGCCCGCCCCAGGACATGAGGTGGCGGCCCCTGGGATCGTACTTGTGCACGTGCGAGTTGCCGTAGCCGTCCGAGATGTACACGTTGCCCGTGCGAGGACACAGGGCCACGTGCGTGGGCCGGTTGAACGGCTTGCCCCCATGCGGCGTCGACGGCTGATCCGGATTCCCGATCGTCAGGAGCAGTTTCCCGTCCGGCGAGAACTGCCGAATGGTGTGGTGCAGATCGTCGGTCAGCCACATCGAGTCGTCCGGTCCGATCGTGATGCCGTGCGCGCGACGGAACACGCCCTCGCCCCACGACCGCAGGAACGCCCCCTGCCGATCGAACACGATGACCGGATGCGCGCCGCGGTTGAAGACGTGGACGTTGTCGTGCGAGTCCACCGCCACGCTCGTGGCTTCGACGAACGACCAGCCCTCGGGGAGCGTCCCCCAGCCCTCGATGGCACGGAACCCCATGGCGTCCTCCGGATTTTTCGAGGTCGATCATGCCATGGACTTGACGGCCCCTGGCCGTCAAATGACATCGCCGACCCGGAGGATGCTAGGATCACCGCCGTGCGCTACGGGTTCGTCATCGATCAGCGGAAGTGCATCGGGTGCCACGCCTGCACCGTGGCGTGCAAGGAAGAGAACCAGGTACCGCTCGGCGCGTTTCGCACGTGGGTGAAATACGTCGAGCGCGGTCACTATCCCGACACCCGGCGCTACTTCGCGGTCCTCCGCTGCAATCACTGCGACGACGCTCCGTGCGTGACGATCTGCCCCACCGTCGCGCTCTACCGGCGGAGCGACGGCATCGTGGACTTCGACGGCGAGCGCTGCATCGGCTGCAAGGCGTGCATGCAAGGCTGCCCCTACGACGCGCTCTACATCGATCCGAGCACGAACACCGCCGCGAAGTGCAACTACTGCGCGCATCGCGTGGAGGTCGGCCTGGCGCCGGCGTGCGTGATCGTGTGCCCCGTGCAGGCGATCGTCGCCGGCGACCTCGACGATCCCGGGGCGCCCATCGCGCGCCTCGTGGCCACCGAGCAGGT
>JBGOTH010000100.1:0-8247 GCA_041476345.1 Methylomirabilia bacterium | reverse complement strand
GCGCCGCGTCCCGCTCGAGGAGCTGAACCACGCGTTCGATCTCATGCTCGCGGGCGAGGTGAAGCGCAGCGTCGTCGTCTACGACTGATCCCGCCGAGGGGCTCACGTGCCGTGGTATCGTCAGCACCGATCATGAAGCTCGACGGCCTCGTCGACGTCGACAAAGGCTTCGTCAGCCGGGAGATCTTCGTCAACGACGAGATCTACCGGCGGGAGCTCGAACAGGTGTTCGCCCGAGCCTGGCTCTTCGTCGGCCACGAGAGCCAGATTCCGAAGCCCGGCGATTTCATCGCGTCGTTCATGGGCGAAGAGTCCGTCATCCTCTGCCGCGACCGCGCGGGCACGATCCACGTCTTCCTCAACTCCTGCCGGCACCGCGGGATGAAGGTCTGCCGCTACGACGACGGCAACACGGCGGAGTTCATGTGCCCGTACCACGGCTGGAGCTACGCGACGGACGGCGCGCTCGTCGGCGTGCCGTTCGCGAAGGACGCGTACGGGGATCAGCTGGACCGAAGCCGGCTGGGCCTCGTCGAAGTCGCACAGCTGGAGAACTACAAGGGCACGATCTGGGCGACGTGGGATCGGTCGGCGCCACCCTTCCTCGACTACCTCGGCGGCTACAAAGTCTATTTCGATCTTCTGCTCGACGCGTGGGACGGCCGCGAGGGCGGGACGGAAGTGATCGGCGGCATCCACAAGTGGCTGATCCCCTGTAACTGGAAGTTCCCCGCGGAAAACTTCTCCGGGGATCGCTATCACGGCGTGAGCCATCGCTCCGTCGACATGGTCGGCATCGGCCCGAGCGGCAAGGGGCGGCGCGACATGCAGGAGCGCAACGAAGCGCGCTGGCTCGACGTGACGTTCCCGAACCTCGGCCACTCGATGATCGCGTTTCTCCGGGAGCACGATTCGCCGCTCGCGCCCGCGTACCAGGACGCGCCGATCGTCGCGGACTACTTCCGCGAGTGCGAGCAGGCGCGCCAGCGCCGTCGCGGTGAGCTGTGGCGTCTCTTCGGCGGCCCCGGCACCGTGTTCCCCAACGCGTCGCCGCTCGCGCGACAGCCGCGCACGCTTGCCGTGTGGCACCCGCGTGGCCCGCATCAGACGGAATGCTGGCGGATCTACCTCGTCGATGCCGACGCACCGCCGGAAGTGAAGAACTTCCTCCGTCACTACTACATCCGTTACTCGGGGCCGTCGGGTCTGACCGAGCAGGACGACATGGAGAACTGGAACTACGCGCACGCGGCGAGCCGCGGCACGCAAGCACGCCAGTATCCCTACAACTACGAGATGGGGCTCGGGCGCGCGACGGAAGACTTCGAGGACCACGGGCTCCGGCTTCCCGGCCGCATCAGCGACGTGACGAACGCGGCGAGCGAGAACAACCAGCGCGGCTTCTACACGCGGTGGCGGCAGTTCATGGAAGCGCCGAGCTGGGCGGAGCTCAAGCGTCCATGACGATCGTCTCGCCCGACCTCACCCGACTGATCCTCAAGCAGGAGGTCGAGGACTTCCTCTATCGCGAGGCGGAGCTGTTGGACGAGCGCCGCTACGAGGAATGGCTCGACCTCTTCACCGACGACGTGCACTACTGGATGCCGATGCGCCGCAACGTCCCCGCCGACGAACCTGAGCGCGAAAACACGCGCGAGGGCACGGACGTGAACTGGTTCGACGAAGGCAAGGACACGCTCACGCGCCGCGTGAAGCAGATCCGCACCGGCGTGCACTGGGCGGAGCAGCCGCCGTCGCGGATCTGCCACATGGTGTCGAACGTCCAGATCCTCGAGGCGCGGCCGGACGAGGTCGCCGTGAAGAGCCGGTTCCTCCTCTACAGGAACCGCGTCGAGACGGAAACCGATTTTCTCGTCGGCAAGCGAGAAGACCTGCTACGGCGAGTAGGCGGTGAATTGCGAATCGCCCGGCGCAAGATCATCCTCGACCAGAGCGTGCTCCTCGCCAAGAACCTGACCTTCTTCTTTTGAGCGCCATGCACTTCGGGATCTTCGTCGAAGAGGCGCGTCGGGGCGTGACCCAGGTCCAAGCGTTCCGGGACATTTTCGACCTGGCCGACCGGGCCGAGGCGTGGGGGCTCGACTGCGTGTGGCTCGGCGAGATCCACTTCAACCCGTCACGCTCGGTGATCTCGGCGTCGCTCCAGGTCGCCAGCGCGATCGCCACGCGGACGAAGCGCCTGCGCGTGGGAACCGCCGTCACCGTGCTTCCGCTGAACCATCCGCTCCGCATCGCCGAAGAGATCGCGACCGTGGATCACATCAGTGAAGGCCGCTTCGAGTTCGGGATCGGCCGCAGCGGCGTGGTGCGCTCATACGACGTCTACCAAGTCCCATACGGCGAGAGCCAGGCACGCTTCCGCGAGGCCCTCGAAATCATCAAGCTCGCGTGGAAAGGCGAGCCGTTCACCTACGAGGGCCGATTTTGCCGCGTCCAGAACGCGACGGTCTCGCCGCGTCCGTATCAGACGCCGCACCCGCCCATCCGGATGGCCGCCAACTCGCAGGAAACGTTCCCGGCCGTCGCGAAGATGGGACTGCCTCTCTTCGTCGGATTGCGCGCCGCGGAGATCGCCGATCTGCGGAAGCATCTAGCGTCCTACCGGGAGGCGTGGGGTGACGCGGGACATTCCGGCGCCGCCAGCGCGTATCTCCGGATCCCGGTCTACGTCGCGCCCACCGAACGGCAGGCGTTCGACGAGCCGCGCGAGAGCCTCATGACCTTCTTCGCGCGCCAGAGCGAGCTCGCGCGGACGACGATCGGCCGGGCCGGCGGCGAGCCATCCGACCGGCGCCAGGCGCAGGCCGAGCGGATGGCCAATCTCTCGTACGAAGACGTCCTCGCGAAGAAAGTCGCGTTCGGAACCGCCGCGCGCGTGATCGATCGCCTCACGCAGCTGCGCGAGGAGCTCGGGCTCGACGGCATCATCGCGGAGCTCAACCCCGGCGGCCTCATTCCGCTGGAGCTGGAGCGGCGGAGCTTGCAGCTCCTCACGCACGAGGTCATGCCGGCGTTCAGGTAAGGCGCGGCATGACGCGCTCCTTCAGCGCCGGGGACGCAGGTACTTCAGGAGCGAAAGACCCCCGGTGCCGATCGCCAGAATGATCGCCCGCACCACCTCGCTTCGCTTCTTCGTCCCCGCGATCGCCCGCTCCGACTGAAGCTTCATCTGGGAGACTTGCGCGGCGGCGTACTTCATGAAATCGACGCCGCACATCTCGCAGACGCCGCCCTGGCGCTGCACGTGCGCGCAGGCGGGGCAGACAAAGCGGAGCGGGAAATGGCATTGCGTACAGAACCGCGCACTGTCCTGGTTACCCTGTCCGCACTTGGGGCACGAGACGCTCATCGCCACCATCCAGTCCCACTCGGCGTATTGAGAGGCGTACACTTGTTGCGAGGTGGATGGCCATGAAGAGTAAGGCGATCGTGGTCCTCGCGGTGCTCGTCTTTCTCATCGGGAGCGCCGTCCCAAGCGATGCGGCGCGCCGGAGTGGACGTTCCCACGGCGGCTTTCACGGAACGTGCTGTTGGTGGGGTCCAGGCGCTGTCATCGGTGGTCTCGCCCTCGGGGCGGCGCTGGCGTATCCCTACTACGCCCGTCCGTACTACACCGATCCGTACTACGCGTATCCGTACTATGCCCCGCCGGCCATGGTAGCGCCCCCGATGGTCTATCAACAGCAGCCGCAGGCGCAGCCCGCGACAGCCTATCAGCAACCGTTGGTCCAGCGTGAGGTGGTCTACCCGAACGGCAAGTATGTCCTCTACGGGGACGGTATCACGCAGCCGTGGGAGTGGGTCTGGGTCGCGGCTCCTCCACCCGTCCCGGCCCCGCCGCGCTAGGACCGCGCTAGCCCGTATCTCCCGCCAGGCCGGCGGCGGCGATGCCGGCCAGCGCGCACGCCTCGTCCTTGTCCGACGTGTCGCCGGTGATTCCGACGGCGCCGATCACCGCCTTGTTCGCGTCGCGGATGAGCACTCCGCCCGGGACCGGCACCACGCGGCCGTCGGACATCGCGGCGAGCGCCGCGAAAAACGCCGGCGCGGCCGGCTGCTCGGCGATCCGCTTCGCGAAGCTGCGGCTGCCAAGGCCCATCCCGAGCGCGCCCCACGCCTTGCCGAAGGCGATCTGCGGACGCAGGATGCCCGCCCCGTCCTCGCGCGCGAACGCTTTCAGGTGACCACCGTCGTCCAGCACCGCGACGGCGAGCGGGGCACAGCTCGTCTCGCGGCCCTTCTTCAGCGCTGCTCCCACGATCGTCGTCGCCTGTGACAGCGTGATGCCCATGCCCTAACCCTTTCGTTCGGCGGTCTGCAATTCGTTCACGTGCTCGCGCCAATGCTTGGCGAGCGCTTCGAGGCGTTGCGCGCCGGTCATCGTGTCGCCGTTCGCGCGCTTGAAGCACGCCTTCTCGAGATCCGGTGCGTTGCGCGCCGCCACCATCAAGCGTCCGTGCGCGAACCGCACCTGCGCGAGCAGATCGTCGAAGCTCTCGTCCTGGTGGAGACGGCGACACACTTCGTTGACGATGTCGGAATCGCCCGGCACGGGCCACAATGGCCCGCCGAGCGCTGCGGACTGGATGCCCCACGCCGTCGCGTCGTGGAAGTAGATGAAGTGCTGCAGGACGTCGCGCGCCTGCCAGCGATCGACCTTCGCCGTCGTGGTGCGCCCCGGTCCGGCGAAGTACGCGAGCACCTCGCGCACCGCCTGATCGAGATTCGTGATGAGCGCTTGCTTGTCGGCAGCCATGGGACTCTCCCTGTCAGCTCTTCACCGACCCGGCGGTGAGGCCGGCCACGTAGTAGTCGACGAAGAACGAATAGATGATCGCGACGGGGACCGAGCCCAGCAGCGCCGCCGCCATGAGCTGGCCCCAGTAGAAGACGTCGCCGCGGATCAGCTCGGTGATCGCGCCCACCGGCACCGTCCGGACCGCGCTCTTGGTGAGGAAGATCAGCGCGTAGAGGAACTCGTTCTGCGCGAGCGTGAACGCGAAGATGCCGGCGGACAGGAGGCCCGGGGTGCAGAGCGGCAGCACCACGCGCGTCATCGCCTGGAACCGGCTGGCCCCGTCGATCCGCGCCGCCTCTTCCAACTCGCGCGGCACGCTCTTGAAGTAGCCCATGAGCAGCCACGCGCAGAACGGAATGAGCAGCGTCGGGTACGTGAGCATCACCGCCGACAGCGTGTCGCCGAGATGCAGCGTGTTGATGATGTCGGCCATCGGGATGAAGAGCAGCGGCTGCGGCACCAGATACGTGGCGGCCACGCCGATCGCGACCACCGCCGCGCCCGGGAAGTTCATGCGCGCGAGCGGGTACGCGATCATCACGCCGAGGACCAGCGAGATCACGGTGGTGACGGAGGCCACCAGCATCGTGTTGTAGGTCCACGTGAGGAAGTTGGTGTCCGCGAACAGGTCGACGTAGTGCTTCAGGGTCGGCTGGTGGACCACGAGCGGCATGATCTTCTGGCTGTAGAGCTCCCGGTTCGGCTTGATGGACGTGATCGCCATCCAGTAGAACGGGAACAGCATCGCGACCAGGAAGAACCCGAGCGGCAGGTACAGCCTGAGCGTCCGCCCGCCGAGCCCTTTCCCGCCGACCATCACTCCCGCCGCAGGTAGAGCGTCAGGGCGACGATCAGGAGCGCGAGCGGCGGCAGCATCGCCAACGCGACAGCCGCCCCCATCCCGAGCACGCCCGCCGACATGCCGATGTCGAAGGCGTAGGTCGCGAAGAGGTGCGTCGCATTCGCGGGCCCCCCGTGCGTGAGGATGTACACGAGCTGGAAGTCGGAGAACGTGAAGATCACGGAGAACATCGTCACGATGACCAGCACCGGCTTGAGCACGGGAATCGTGATGTGCCAGAAGCGCTGCGCGAGAGTCGCGCCGTCCATGGCCGCCGCCTCGTACAGATCCGGCGAGATCGTCTGCAGCCCGGCGAGGAGCGTGATGCCGTAGAACGGCAGGCCGCGCCAGGTGTTCACCGCGATGATCGAGACCATGGCGAGCGTGGCGTTGCCGAGCCACGAGAAGGTCTGCGTCATGAGACCGCTGTGGAGCAGCGACCAGTTGATCACGCTGAAGGTCGGATCGAGGATCCACATCCACGCGACGGTCGACAGGACCGTCGGTACGATGAACGGGAGCAGCAGGAAGGCCCGCGCGAGGTTCTTGCCGCGGAACTGCTGGTTCATGACGAGCGCCATGCCGAGGCCGCCCACCATCTTCAACGCCGTCGCCGCGATCGTGTAGATGAACGTGTTGCGCGCGACCTGCCAGAAAACGGGGTCCTGGGCGAGCGCCACGAAGTTGGCGAGGCCGACGAACGTGCCCGGGCTCGCCACGCGCCGGTCCTGAAAGCTGAGGAAGATCCCGTAGAAGAACGGATACGCGACGAACGCGAGGAGGAACAGGACACCCGGCGCCAGCATCGCCCAGCTGAACACGCCCTCGCGCTCGAGGACGCCGCGGAGCGAGAGCGGCCGGCCCGTCGTCGGGGCCGGCCGCGCGATCGACGCCGGGCCGACGGCCATCGACGACGGCTACACTTTCGTCTTGTAGATCTGCTTGAGCTGGCCGGCCGCCGTCGCGATGACGTCCTTGGTCGAGTCACCGCGGCAGGCCTTGGCGAACATGTCGACGAGCACGTACTTAGCGACGCTCTCGGACGCCGCGTGACCGACCGGCCCCGGCCAGGCGTGGTAGCGGGACGTCTTCAGCGCCTCCTTGTACGGCATGTAGCGCGGCTCCGGATTCCACATCGCGTGATTGTCGTAGGCGTGCAGGAACGGCGCATAGTACGCGTCCCCGGCGATGAGCCAGCGCGAGAGCTGCTTGTCGTCGTAGAGCCAGCGCAGGAAGTCCTTGGCGGCCTTCACGTCGGACGCGTACGTCATGATCGCGTGCGACTGGGCGTTCAGGACGTGGAAGCGGCCCTTCGGCCCGTGCGGGTTGAGCGCGTGGTCGGTGACCTTGCCGATCTCGGGGAAGTCCCGCTTCGCCACGACGAGGATCGACGAGGCGTTGTTCGTGCAGGAGATCTGCTCGCCGAGGAACGCCTTGTTGTTGTTCACGTCCGTCCAGCCGAGCACGTCTTCGAGCATCGTCTCCTTGAAGAACCTCCGGCAGAAGTCGACGGCCGCCGCCGTCTCCGAGGAATCGATGAGGACCGTCTTGCCGTCCCGATCGACTTCCCGCCCGCCGTAGGACCACAGGAGCGGGTAGAGCCAGCCGTGGTTGTCGCCGAAGCCGTGGCCGAGCTCGAAGCCGAACGGGTGCCCCTTCTTCTTCAGTAGGCGGCCGGCGGCGAGCAGGTCTTCCCACGTCTCGGGAAACTTCGTCACGCCGACTTCCTTGAACCAGTCGGTGCGGTAGTTCTCGAGCTGGCCGATGTTTCCCCACGGCAGCGCTTTCCACTTCTTGTTGACGACCACGACATCTTGGACGATCTCGTGCCACCCGCCGAGCTTCTTGCCGATCTCACCTGCGACGTCGGTAACGTCCACGAGACTGTTGTCGAACAGGTGCGGCCAGTTGATACCGGTGGCGGTGATCTCCGGACCCGACTTCGTCTCCGCCATCGTGGTCAGGCGCGTGAGCATGCCGCCGACGCTGACCGGCTCGTAGTTCATCTTGATGCCGGTCAGCTTCTCGTACTCCGGCGCCAGCGTCTTGACGAAAAAATCGTCGAACGGCTTGATGAACGAGCTCTCGTGAACCACGGACATCGACTTCGGGGCGGCCCCGCTCGAGCGGGGCGTGAGCGCGGCGGCGCCCGCGGCGGCGAGCGTGCCGGCCAGGAACTCGCGACGAGTCGTCATGGGAACCTCCACGTCGGGCGTGAGCTACCCGAGCCTATCGCCGCGAACGGTATGCCGGAGGGCGCGGCCTGTCAAGGCACGGCACGCCCGCGAAGGCTATAATCCAGTCCCCTGAAAGGAGTCACACCGTGATCTACGAGATTCGCACCTACGAGATTGGCCCCGGCAACCTGGCCGAAGTCGAGAAGCGCTTCGGTGAGGGCTACGAGGCCCGGAAGAAGTACTCGCCCCTCACCGCGTTCTGGCACACCGAGATCGGGCCGCTCAACGAGATCATCCACGTGTGGGGCTACAAGGACCTCGCCGAGCGCGCGCGCATCCGGGCCGAGGCCTCGAAGGACCCGAACTGGCCGCCGAAGACCAGCGAGTTCATCAAGGCCATGCGCGTGGAG
>JBGOTH010000099.1:0-8256 GCA_041476345.1 Methylomirabilia bacterium | reverse complement strand
TGGCACCGAAGACGACCAGGATCGTGATCAGCAGCCCCACCTCCACGGAGAACGGCAGCCAGCGCGTCACGGACTGACGATCCGCGAGAGCAGGGGCACGGTGGCGGTGTCGACGGGGCCGAGCGCGAGCCACGGCGTCGCACCGAAAAGGACGAGGACGAACACGAGCAGGACGATCGCCACCCATTCGGGGCCCCGCGCGTCACGGAGATCGTGAACGTGCGCCGACGGCGGCCCCCAGAAAATCTGGGCGACGACACGCAGCACGTAGATGGCGGTGAGGAGCGTCCCCAGGACGGCGGGGACGAGCCACCACTGATGGTCCGAGCGCCACGCGCCCATGAAGGTGAGGAGCTCCGCGACGAAACCCGCCGTGCCGGGAAGGCCGAGCGAGGAGAGGCCGCCGATGGTGAACGCGGTCGCGATGCCCGGCATCATCGTGCCGAAGCCGCCCATCTTGAAGATCTCGCGCGAGTGCGCCTTCTCGTAGACGAGGCCGACGAGGGCGAAGAAGAGCCCCGTCATCACGCCGTGCGCGAACATCTGGAACACGGCGCCGTTGAGACCGGCCTCCGTGAGCGTCGCGGCGCCGAGCATGACGAGCCCCATGTGGGACACCGACGAGTACGCGACGACGTATTTCAGGTCGACCTGCGCCATCGCGGACAACGCCCCGTACACGACGTTGATGCACGCGATGCCGCCCACGAGCCACGCGAGATCGACGGCGCCCTCGGGCAGGAGCCCCATGCCGACACGGATGACGCCGTAGGCGCCGAGCTTCATCAGGACGCCCGCGTGCAGCATCGACACCGCCGTCGGCGCGGAGGCGTGCCCGTCGGGCGACCACGTGTGGAGCGGCCAGATGCCGGCGAGGATCCCGAAGCCCACGTAGAACGCGAGGAAGACCCAGCGCTGGACGGCGAAATCGAACGTCACCGCTTCGAGATCGAGGAAGGAGAAGGACGCCGCGCCCGCGTTGACGTAGAGCGCCAAGATCCCGACGAGGATGAAGGCCGACCCGAAGAGGAGATAGAGGGTCAGCTTCATGGCCGCGTATTCCTTCGTCCCCACTCCGGTCTCGCGATACGCCCACGCGAAGATCCCGCGCGGACGCACTTCGCCCGTCGAGCCCCAGATGCCGATGAGCAGGTACATCGGCAGCACCGCGAGCTCGTAGAAGAGGAAGAAGACGACGAGGTCGAGCGAGCAGAACACGCCGTACACGCCGGTGACCAGGGCGAGGAGGAGCGCGTAGAACTCCTGGCTCCGGACCGGCACGGTCCACGAGGCGAAGACGCCCGCGACGATGATCACGGACGTCAGCAACACCATCAGCAGGCTCATGCCGTCGACGCCGAGCTCGTAGGAGATGCCGAGCGGCGGCACCAGCGGTACTCTCTCGTAGAACTGGAATCCCGCCGCCTCGCGCTCGTACGCGAGGAAGATCCAGAGCGAGAGCGCCGCCGAGATGGAGGTCGTCACGAGCGCGATCAGCCGGACCGCGAGCGGCCGATGGCGTGCCGTGAACATGATGAGGAGCGCGCCGACGAACGGCGCCCACGTGATGATGGAGAGCACGGGCACGCCCCTCATGGGGTCCGCCACCATTGCGCGAGCACGAACAGGAACAGGACGCCGAACGCCACGCCGTACACGTAGTCCTGCGCCTGGCCCGATTGGATCCGACGAAGCGCGTCGCCCGCGCGAAGCGTCCCGGCACTCGCGACGTTCAGGAGCCCGTCCACGAGATAGCGGTCGATCCACCCGATCAGACGCGCGAATCCCAGCATGACGCCGCGGTAGATCGCGCCGTAGATCGCATCGAGGAAGTAGCGGCGGCGCGCCAGGAAGTCGATCACCGCGAGCGGGCGGCGCACGGCTTCCACGGGGATCCAGCGGGCACCGTACATGGCCCACGCGAGCCCGAAACCGCCCGCGGCCAGCGCGAGCGACAGCGCCGCGAGCCAGCCAGGCGGATGGTGCTCGCCCCCGCCCCCGATGGCGAAGCGCAATCCGATCGCCACGGTCAGCACCGCCAGGAGCCAGAGCGGGCCTCGCATGAGCCACGGCGGTTCGTGCGGGTGCGCCTCGCCATGCGGGTGCCCGTGACCGAAGAACGTGATGAAGACGACGCGGAACATGTAGAACGCCGTCAGGAAGGCGGTGAGCGCGAGCACGACGAACACGCCGGACCGGCCTCCCGCCCAGACGCCCGCGAGAATCGCCTCCTTGGAGAAGAAGCCGGCGAGCGGCCACACACCCGCGAGCGCGAGCGTGCCGACGATGAAGATCACCCCGGTCTGCGGCATGACGCGCCAGAGCCCGCCCATCCGGAAGATGTCGTTGGTCCCGACGGCGTGAATGACCGCGCCCGCGCCGAGGAAGAGCAGCGCCTTGAAGACCCCGTGCGTGAGCAGATGGAAGAAGCCCGCGTCCGGCGCCCCGGCCCCTGCCGCGGCCATCATGAAGCCGAGCTGAGAGATGGTGGAATACGCGAGCACGCGCTTGATGTCGCTCTCGACGCACGCCATGGTCGCCGCGAGCAGCGCCGTGAAGGCGCCCACCCGCGCGATCAGCGCGAGTACGCCGGGGACGAGGACGAACAGCGGCTCCGAGCGCGCGACCAGGAACACGCCCGCCGTCACCATGGTGGCGGCGTGGATCAGGGCCGACACCGGCGTCGGGCCTTCCATCGCATCGGGCAGCCACACGTGCAGCGGGAACTGCGCGGACTTGCCGGCGGCGCCGAGGTAGATGAGGAACATGATCGTGGCGAGTCCCTCGAGCGGGAGCGTCTGCTCCCGCGCCATCCGGAACAGCGCGTCGAACTCGAACGTCCCCGTCGCGGACCACAGCATGACGATGCCGGCGATGAAACCGAGATCGCCGAGCTTCGTCGTCCAGAACGCCTTGAGGGCGGCGCGCGCCGCGGCGGGACGCGTGTACCAGTAGCCGATCAACAGGTACGAGCACAAGCCGACGAGCTCCCAGAAGACGAACATCTGCAGATACGTCGGCGAGAGCACCAGGCCGAGCATCGAGAACGCGAAAAGCGACTGATAGGCGTAGTACCGTCCGAGCGACGGCATCGGCTCGTCGTGAAGGTACGCGAGCGAGTACATCTGCACGAGGAGCGACACGAGCGTCACGAGCACGAGCATCGGCGCCGAGAGGTCGTCGAGGAGGAGCCCCACGGTCGCCATCGGGCCGCCGTCGCCGGGCAGCCACGGCAGGATCACCGTGCCGCGCGTGCTGCCGAGCCACGTCCTGAGCGCCTCCGCGAGCGCCACGATCATCGCCGTGATCCCGACCCACCCGGCCGCGCGCCCGCGGCGGCGCAGCGGACGCACGAGCGCGATCGCCAGGAACGACGCGAGCGGCAGCCCGAGGACGAGGAGGACGCTAGCCACGGAGGAGGTCGAGACGGTCGGCGTCGATGGTCCGGCGCACGCGGAAGATGACGATGACGATGGCCAGCCCGACCGCCACTTCCGCCACGGTGATCGCGATGGTGAACATGGCGAAGAGCAGGCCGACGACGTCACCGTGCCAGCGGGCGAACGCGACCAAGTTGATGTTCACCGCGTTGAGCATCAGCTCGATGCCGAGGAGGATCCCGACGGCGTTGCGCCGCGTGAGCACGCCGAAGAGTCCGATCGCGAACACGAGCGCGGCCACGACGAGGTACGCGAAGAGTCCCGGCACGGTCAGTCCTCGCGCGCGAAGTACAGGGCACCCAGCAGCGCCGCCACCAGGAGCACCCCGAGGAGCTCGAACGCCGCCGCGTAGGGGCCGACGATCTCGCGGCCGAGCGCGGCCGTCACGTCCGAGAGCGGCGGGCGGGCGGCGGGCGGCGGCCCGGCCTGCACGAGGAACCCGACGATCCCCACGAACACCGCGGCCGACACGATCGCGCCGTTCACGAGGCCGTGGCTCGCCTGGCGGATGCGTTGGCCCACGATCTTCTCGGTCAGCATGATCGCGAACACGACGAGGACGACCACGCCGCCCGCGTAGAGCAGGAGCTGGGCGCCGAACAGAAACGGCGCGGCGAGGAAGAGGAAGATGACGCCCGTCGCGACGAGCGCCACCGCGAGGAAGAGGACCGAGTGGAAGAGATTGGGCGTCAGCACGACGGCGAGGCTGGAGCCCAGCAGCACCACGGCGGTCGCCCAGAACCCAAGCGTAGCCGCCGTCACCCGGCCGACTCCTTCGCGACTCCCTTGGCGGGTTTCGGCGGCGCCTGCATGTCACGCAGCCGGTTGCCCGTCGCCCACGAGGGCTCGAAGTCGAGCCCGATCGCGTGGAGGCGATCCTTGTCGAGCAGGAGCTCACGCCGATCGGCCGTGGCGAGGTCGACGGACTTCATCATGATGATCGCGTCGGTCGGGCACACCTGCACGCACAGCTCGCAGAACTCGCAGGCGTAGAGCTCGAGCGTGAAGGTCTTGGCGAAGTTCCGCTTCTCGCCCTTCAGCATCTCGACCTTGATGACCGCCGGCGGGCAGATGTACTCGCAGAGCCGGCAGCCGATGCAGTTCTCCTCGCCCGTCCCGGGGTCGTAGGTCAGCGCGAGGAGGCCGCGGAAGCGGCTGGGATAGACGCGCTTGACCTCCGGGTAGTGGATGGTGACCGGCGTGCGGCCGAAATTCTTCAGCGTGACGCCCATCGCGCGGCCCACCGCGCGCACGAGCTGCCCGAGGTCGCTCCAAAACCCGGGGTGGCCGTTCATGCGCGCGTCAGACACCGGGCCCCCCGTGGAGGGCGACCCAGAACGCCGTGACGAGCAGCAGGGCGAGCGTGGCGGGCAGCAACAGCTTCCACGATATGGCGAGGATCTGATCGACTCGGATGCGCACGAAGCTCCAGCGCACCCACGTCACCACCAGGAAGACGAGCATCGCCTTCAGCAGAAACCAGATCGGCCCCAGCCACAGGGGGCCGGGCCCGAGCCAGGCGCCGAGGAAGAGGAGCGCGCCGAGGAACGACGTCGCGATCATGTGGGCGTACTCGCCGAGCTGGATGAGCGCGAACTTCATCCCGCTGTACTCGACCCGGAAGCCCGCGACGAGCTCCGACTCCGCTTCCAGGATGTCGAACGGCACTCGGTTCTCGGCGGCGAGCGTCGCCACGAGGAACGCGAGGAACCCGAGCTGGCCGATGACCGGATACGCCACGAACCAGAGAGCCTCCTGCGCGGCCACGATCGCCGACATCTGCAGCGAGCCCGTGAGCACGACGGGAATCAGCGCCGCGAAGACGAACGGCAGGTCGTAGGAGATGATCTGGTTCACCGCGCGCATCGCGCTGAGCAGCGCGTACTTGTTGTTCGAGCCCCACCCGCCCATGAAGAGCCCGACGAGCTCGAGCGACGAGACGGCCAGGAAGAACAGCACGCCGATGTTGAGGTCCGCTACTCCCAAGCCCGGCGCGAACGGGACGGTGGCGAAGATCAGCACGCACGGGATCAGGAAGACCAGCGGCGCGAGATTGTAGACCCACCGGTCCGCGGCCGTGGGAACGATGTCCTCCTTCATCATCAGCTTCAGCGCGTCCGCGATCGGCTGGAGCAGACCGTGCGGCCCCACCCGGTACGGCCCGATGCGCGACTGCATCCGCGCGGCGAACTTGCGCTCGAGGAGCGTGACGTAGGTCACCATCCCGATGACGGCGTTGAGCAGGACGAACGCGGTGACGGCGCTGGCTACGGCGGGGGGCATGCTCAGCGGTCCACCTCGCCGAAGACCGGGTCGACGGACCCCATGATCGCGACGACGTCCGCGATCTTGCAGCCGGGGACGATGTGCGGGAGGACCGCGAGATTCGAAAAGGACGCCCCGCGCACCTTCATGCGATAGGCCTTGGCGCTGCCGTCGCTCACGATGTAGAAGCCGATCTCGCCGCGCGCGCCCTCGACGCGCGCGTAGCCTTCGCCCTTCGGCACGCGCACCTGGGCCACGGACTTGACACCGGGCCGGGACGAGATCGGCCCTTCGGGCAGCCCGTCGAGCACCTGGCGGACGATCGTGATCGACTCGCGAAACTCGACCATCCGGACGCGGTAGCGCGCGTAGCAGTCACCCGCCGGCTCCACGGGCACGGTAAAATCGAAATCCTCGTAGGACGAGTACGGTTCGGCGCGCCGGAGGTCGAAATCGAGCCCCGACCCTCGCGCGAGCGGGCCCGACAGGCCGAGCTCCTGGGCGAGCTGCTTGTCGATCACGCCGACGCCCTGCGTGCGCACGAGGAAGAACGGGTTGTCCTCGAGCATCGCCTCGTACTCGTCGACGCGCCGCTCGACGAGGGCGAGCGTCTCGCGGCACTGCTGTGCCCATCCCATCGGGATGTCGTACCGCGTGCCGCCCGCCTGGTGAAAACCGTAGAGAAGACGCGCGCCGGTCAGCGACTCGAACAGGTCGAGGATCAGCTCGCGCTCGCGGATGCAATAGAGGAAGACGGTAGCCCCGCCGCCGAGGGCGCCCCCCAGGTCGAGACACCAGGTGCCGAGCCAGAGGCAGTGCGATGCGATGCGCTGCAGCTCCGCCACCATCACACGAAGGTATTGCGCGCGCTTGGGCACCTCGAACTGCGCGATCTTCTCGACGGCCGAGACGTACGCGAGCTCGGCCGTCATCGCGGCGACGTAGTCCGTCTTCGACGCGATGGAGGGGTACTGCGCATAGGTCAGCATCTCGCCCAGCTTTTCGTGACAGCGATGCAGGTAGCCGATGACCGCGTCGACCGCGACGACGGTCTCGCCCTCGAGCGTGAGGATGGCGCGGAACACGCCGTGCGCGGACGGGTGCTGAGGCCCCATGTTCATCACGAGGCGCTCGTTGCCCCCGTAACCCAGCTCGATGACGTGCCGCGCTTCGCCGTCCGCCATCGGCGCCTATTTCATCGGCGAGGACGGCGCCGGGTTGAGGATGATCGCCTTCTGCTCGAGCAGCAGGGGCGCGCTGCGGCCGATGTACGCCTGCCACGCGGGGTCCTGCAGGACCTTGGCGCGGGTCGCCGCGCGCTCGTTCAGATCGCGATAGGCCCAGAGGTGAACCGCCTCGTTGAGCTGTCCCATCTCCGTCTGCCAGAGCCCGACGATCTTCGAGTACTTCTCGCGGGTCGGCATCACGCCCTTGATCTCGCGGATCCACTCCGCGATGCGGCCGGGATGCGAGCGGTACCAGCGCAGCTCGTAGAGCCATCCGGTATCGGCGGGCGGCGCGAGCGGGAGCTGCGGCGACAGGATCTTGTTCTCCTGCGCGAGCATCAGGACGCGGATTCGCGGTACGTACTCCTTGGTCCACGCGTCGTTCTTCGCGAGCTCGCCCCGAAGGCGATCGCGCTCGTCGAGGCTCGGATACTCCCACAGGTGCACGTACTGGTTCAGCGTCCCGAATTCCGTGGTCCAGGATCCGGCGAGCCTGCCGTAGTTGTCCCCGCGGATCTTGCGGCCCACCTCGACGTTGAGCCTGAGGTACTCGCCCTGCTTGCCCGGGTACAGCGTGTAGGTACGCAGCTCGTAGATCATGGAGTCGTCCTCTCCTCAGCGATACGGCGCGTACTGAGCTTCGACAAAATCCTTCCGCAGCGGATGTCCCTCCCAATCCTGGCCGAGGAGGATCCGCCGCAGATCGGGATGGCCGTCGAAGATCACGCCGAACATGTCGTAGCACTCCCGCTCCATCCAGTCGGCGCCCTTCCAGACGGAGGTCAGCGTCGCGCAGTGGAGGCCGCCCGCCCCGAGCTTCGTACGCAGCATCAGCGCGAGCTTGCTCTCGAGGTTCTCCACGCGGCACACGACCTCGAAGCCCTGCTCCTTCCAGTCGATCGCGCTGAGCCAGTTGAAATAGAGGCAGCCGAGGTCGTCCTTGGTGAAGCGGGCGAGATCCTGCCATCGCTCGGCGGGGGCATCCACGGTCACGAGGGTGCCGGCCACGGTGGCTTCGAGCGTGAAGCGCGCGCGAAGGCGGGAAACGGCGTCGGCGGGAGCGATCGTCAATGTTCTTGACGGTCCGCGGCCGGTGCGGTCCCGCGCGTGCCCGTCTTCTGGAACTCTCCGACCTGATCCTGGAGCTTGAGGATGCCGTACATGAGCGAGTCCGGCGTGGGCGGACACCCGGGGACGTACACGTCCACGGGGACGACACGGTCGACGCCCTTCACGACGTGATAGCCGTGCCGAAACGGGCCGCCGGAGTTCGCGCAGGAGCCCATCGAGATGACCCACTTCGGATCCGGCATCTGGTCGTAGAT
>JBGOTH010000098.1:0-8257 GCA_041476345.1 Methylomirabilia bacterium | reverse complement strand
GCAGATCACGCACCCTGGGATCGTGGCGAATCTGCGTAGCAACCTGCGCCGGGACGATGACGGCTACTTCATCCAGACGCGCGTCCGCATTCCCGTGAAGGTCGACGACGTGCCGTTCGTGGTCACCCGCGTGGAGGGGCGGGGCGAGGAGCTACACGGCTACTTGAACGATGGAACCGATGAGCGCGTCGAGCCGGGCACCCTGCGGTTGGGGACCGGCGAGATCCCGTACTGTGCGGTCAAGCAGGGGGCGTTCGAGGCGCGCTTCAACCGGGCGGCGGCGTGGCAGCTTCTGCAGCTCGCGGACTACGACGAAGCGAGCGGAATCGGGACCCTGAGACTGAGAGGGAGCGAATGGCCGTTACATCGAGCGTCGTGACCCGCATCGTCATCATCGTCGCGACCGTGCTGATCGCCGCCGGCGGCGGCGCCGCGTGGTGGATCGCATCCGCCGCCGATCCGGTGACCACGGATTCGATCGGCGATTCTGTGCAGACCCGCGCCCGCGGCCAGCTCCCCGAGTTCGTCGAAGGCAACGACGTGAAGGCGCTCTACGCGTTCGCGGTCGCGCATCCGGAGATCCTCGGGTTCATGCCGTGCGTGTGCGGCTGCGTCGACCTCGGACACACGTCCAACCGCTCCTGCTACGTGAAGGCGGAAACACCGGACCGGGTGACCTTCACCAGCCACGCCGCCACCTGAGACGTGTGTACCAACATCACGCGGGACGTGATGAAGATGCAACGAGCGGGGACGGCTACGGCCCAGATCCGGCGCGAGATCGACGGCAAGTACGCCCGCATCGGCAAGCCGATGCCGACCCCGTTCCCGAAGTAGCCGCGCTTCAAGTAATGTCTCAGCGATGAACGTCGCCGCCGTGCTCATGGACATTCTTCGCAACTCCGGCGTCCGCTATCTTTTCGGAAACCCGGGGACGACGGAGCTGACGTTCCTCGACGCGCTCCCCGACTCCGGGCTCGAGTACATCGTCGCGCTGCAGGAGGCGACGGCCGTCGCCGCCGCGGACGGCTACGCGCAGGCGTCGGGGCAGGTGGGCGTGGTCAACCTTCACGTGCTGCCCGGTGTCGCCAACGGCGTCTCGATCCTTCACAACGCGAGCCGCGCGCACTCCCCACTCGTGATGACGGCCGGCCAGCAAGACACTCGGCTCCTGCTCGACGAGCCGATCCTCTCGGGCGACATGGTCCGATTGACGGAGCAGTTCACGAAGTGGTCGTACGAAGTGCGGCGCGCCGACGAAGCGCCGGTCGCGATGCGGCGCGCGCTCAAGCTCGCGCAGACGCCGCCGACCGGCCCCGTCTTCCTGTCGCTCCCGATGGATCTCATGACGCACGTGGTCGAGGACAGCGGCGCGGCGGCGCCGATCGTGAGTGCGAACGCCAGGCCCGACGCGGAGGCCGTGGCACACGCCGCCGAGCTGCTGCTGGCCGCGAGGCACCCGCTGATCGTCGCGGGCGACGGCGTCGCGCGCGCCCGGGCGTTGCCGGCGCTGGTCGCGGTGGCCGAACGGCTCGGCGCCCGCGTGCACGGCGAGCCGATCTACCGCCGCACCGTGTTTCCCGGCGACCACGCCCTCTGGCGTGGCGGACTGTATCCGAGCGTGCCCGCGGTGCGGAAGGCGTTCGACAACGCGGATGCCGTGCTCGTCGTCGGCGCGTCGATGTTCACGTGGTTTCTTCACGCCCCGGGCACCGCCGTGCCGCCCCAGCTGCCGCTGATCCAGGTCGGTGATGACGCGTGGGAGGTCGGCAAGAGCCATCGCGTCTCGCTTGGCATCGTCGCGGATGTCGACACGACGCTTCGCGCGCTCGACGAGGTGCTCGCGGCGCGCATGACGGAAGCGCAGCGGGTGGCCGCGCGTCAGCGCGTCGGCGAGTTGCGGACACAGCGCACGGCGCTCGTGGCCCAGGCGCGCGATGCGGCAGTCGCGGATCAGCACCGCACGCCGATCTCGCAGCCGTACCTGATGCACACGCTCGCGGCGCTTCTTCCGCCTGACGCGGTGGTGGTCGACGAGTCGGCGACGTCGCTCGGGCACGTCCTCCGCTACATGCCGTTCGCGACAGCGGACTCGTTCTTCGGCGGCAAGACCGGCACGCTCGGCTGGGGCATGGGCGCGGCGCTCGGCGTCCAGCTCGCGTGTCCGGGTCGGAAGGTCGTGGCCACGGTGGGGGACGGCGCGGTCATGTACGCGCCCCAAGCGCTGTGGACGGCGGCGCGCTACAAGCTGCCCGTGACGTATGTGGTACCGAACAACAGCTCGTACGCGATCCTGAAGGCCGGCATGCTGGGCCTCGGCCTGCCGTCGGCCAAGAAGGGCATCTATCCGGGGATGGATCTCGTCGACCCGACCATCGATTACGTCGCGCTGGCACGCTCGCTCGGTGTGCGGGCGGAGCGCGTCGAGAAGCCCGGCGATCTTCGTGACGTGCTCGCGGCGTCGCTGGCCCATCCCGGCCCGTCGCTCGTGGACGTCACGATCGACCGCGGCTTCAAGGCCATCTCGTGAGCGAGCAGAAGAGGACCGGCGGCGAGTGGGTCGTGGAGGCGCTGCGCGCCGAAGGCGTCCGCCACGTGTTCGGCATTCCCGGCGTACACAACCTGCCGGTCTACGACGCGCTCATTCGAGATTCGCCCATCACGCACGTATTGGCGCGTCACGAATCCGGCGCCGCGTTCATGGCGGACGGCTACGCGCGGTCGTCGGGACGGATCGGAGTCGTCGCGACGACGACGGGGCCCGGCGCCACGAACGTGCTGACGCCGCTCGCGGAAGCCTATGCCGGATCGCAGCCGATCGTCGTGATCATGTCCGACGTCGCCTCGGCCGACGTCGGGCGCGAGGTCGGCGCGCTGCACGAGGTGACGAACCAGATCGAGTGCTTCCGTTCCGTGACGCGGATGGCGGAGCAGGTCGTGCGGGCCGAGGACATTCCGACGAGGATCGCAGGCGCCTTCGAGCTTCTGCGGAGCGGGCGCCCCGGACCGGTCGCATTGTCGATTCCGACCGACTTCCTGTTCGGAAAGTCGGAAGGTGTCGTGCGCGGTGGTGCCGGTCGGCGCCCGCCGTGTCAGGTGGCCGACATCGCGGAGGCGGCGAAGCGGCTCGCGGCGGCCAAGCGCCCGCTGATCATCTCGGGTGGTGGCGTCGTGTCAGCCGGCGGCGAAGCGGAGCTGGTCCGAGTCGCGCGGCGGCTCGGTGCCCCCGTGATCACGACCGTGATGGGGCGCGGCGCCATCAGCGAGCGTGATCCGCTCTGGCATTCCGTGCTGCCGAACGGCCGCGCGACGGAGCCTGCGGTGCGCAAAGCGGACGTGATCCTCGCGATCGGCTGCCGCTTCGCCGCGCGCTCCACCCAGGGCCTCGTCCTGAAGCTGTCGTTCGCGCCGGATCAGACGCTGATCCATCTCGACATCGATTCCGGCGTGATCGGCAAGCTCTTCCCACCGCAGATCCGAATCGTCGGTGACGCGAAAGACGGCCTCATGCGCTTGCTCGAGGCGCTGGGGCAGGGCACGCCAGCCACCGAGTGGAATCGCGGCGCCCTCGCGGATTGCAAGCGAGCGACCGGGCCGTGGTGGACGGTGAAGGCCGCGCGACTGCTTTCGATCCTCCGCGATGTGTTGCCCGAAGACGGGATCTTCGTGAACGACCAGAGTGGCGTGAACTACCTCGCGGAGTGGAAGTGGCCGGTGCTCCGCTCGCGCACGTTCCTTTATCCGGTGGGGTCGGCGGTGCTCGGCTACGCGCTGCCGGCGGCGATCGGCGCGCAGATCGCCAATCCCGGCCGTGCCGTGCTCGCCGCGATGGGTGACGGCGGCTTCATGTTCAGCGTGAACGAGCTGGCGACCGCGGTGAAGTATCGGTTGCCGATCGTGTTCCTGGTGGTCAACGACAATCGCTACGGCGCGATCAAGTGGCTGCAGGAGCGGATGTTCGAAGGGCGCTGGGGCGAGACCGAGCTCGCCAACCCGGACTTCGTGGCGCTGGCGCACGCGTTCGGCGCGCGCGGCGTGAAGGTGAAGGGCCTCGACGACCTGGGCGACGCGATCCGCGCGGGCTTCGCGGTCGACGGCCCGACACTGGTCGAGATCAACGTGGTGATCGATCCGCCCTGGGACGTCTAGCAACGTGGCGCTGACCAGACGCCGCCTGGTCACGATGTTCTGTGCGCTTCCACTCGTTGCCGGTCTTTCCCGAATCGGAAATGCTCAAACCTCGGCCGTTTTCTCGCAATTGAAGGCTGGATATGCGAACCGTCTGAAGAAGATCTTGGCCACCGGAAAGCTGCCCTATATCGATATCGAGAGCTCATGCGATTCCTCGAGGAGCAACGTTGAGGCAATCGCGCAGAGCATGGATCGGCTCGACATCGGGCTGATGGCGCTGTCTGCAGATATCGGCAAGGCCCAATTCAGCAAGGGCGTCCGTTTCGAGAACTTATCGGAGCGGTTGCTCGCCAGGTATTCAGACCGGTTCATTCTCGTTGGAAACGGCGGGCAACCCCCGCCTTGACGGAGGCTCCAGACGAATTCCTTGACGCTCAGGAAGCTGCGCCTCCAAGAAGCAGATGATGCTTCTGGGAGAGTTTGAGTTCCGTCACTACCCTTCGCCCAGACAGGCAAAGCGCGGCGAGATGAATCGCGGCATCCACGTCCGATCGACGGCCCCACAGGGCATCGTATGTTTAGCTTGAGTGAGAAGACGGGCATGCTGTTCCAGATTCATTACGAAGTAGCGGATGAACTCCTGGCGCCGCTCGAAAGAATGCTGGGACAGTATCCGAAGGCCAGCGTGATCGCTCTCATGGGTCGTCGTGAAGCGGCGGGAAGGTCACGCTACCATCCTGTCGCTCCGTCAGTCGGCTCGGCCGACGATTTGAAATGCCGCCCAGAACATGGGGTGCGGGTAATTCTTGCGCGTCTCGATCTGTGCGAGCCGCAGGGCCTCACGCTTGTCGTGGCCTTCCAGATTGCGATAGAAGCTCATCATCAACTTCTCGGTGGCGGCGTCATCGACTTCCCACAGGCTCGCGACGATCGACCGCGCTCCGGCATACAGGAACCCGCGTGTCAAACCGAGCACGTCGTCCCCACTGGCCACCTTCCCAAGGCCGGTCTCACACGCCGAAAGCGTTACGAGATCCGCATCCCATCGAAGCGTGTACAGGTCGCTCACCGTCAACACTCCGTCGGACTCGTTGCCCTGGGCCAGGTACAGTCCGGAGCTCAACGGGGTATCGGCGTTGAATTTGCCATGGGTGGCAAAGTGGAGAATAGAAAATCCGTTGCCAAGCTCCTTGATCGCCGTCTTGCTGGCGTCCCTGCGCACCAGCGCTCTGGACGCCGGGAACATCGCAGCCACGTTGACGGCCTCGACTTGCGCGTTGGGCAGGTCGAAACGCGTGTCTCCAAGGTCCGGATTGCCCAGGGCAAGTACCTTGCCGACCTTGGTCGGTCGATCGGTCTTGAGGTAGACGAGCGTGCCGGCACTCGGGATGAGCCGCACACTGAATCGGTCGAGAAGATATTGGTCGCCGTCCGACAAGGCCACGAACGGCAGGTAGTGCAGCACCCCGTGGGGGGAAATGGTGAGTTTGTTGCCCTTGATCTCGGCCAACAACGGGCGGATGAGGCGATCGTACAGGGAGCGCCCGCGTTCCCCAGCCTTGGGATCGCGCCGCTCAATGGCGTCGCGGAACGACCGCACCTCCTCGTCCAGCCCCTTCGCTGACAGCTTGAACCCCTTGACCGCCGTGCCGTTCAGCACCAAAGCATAGAGATCGTCGCCGGCCCGGTAGTAGTCGATGAGCGTTTCGTCATTGGAAAGTCGCGTAGCGATATCGCCGATGGATACTTTCTGGACAGAGACAAGCGAGGCGGCTTCGGGCGCAAGGGCTGCCAACGCAGCCCGCGCCGCCGCTACGACCTTCACGCCCCTGACGGCTTCCTCCGTGGAAGGCAACCCCAGGCTCCCTTCGACTGTCGACGCGTGCGCGAACAACTCGCGCACCTTGTCGTCGACGGCGGGCGGTGGTGCGAGGTCGCGCTGCTGGGCGAGCAGGTCCACGAGCGCGCGCGCCTTGGCGCGCTCCGCGACGAGAAACGCCTCGTTCCAGTCGCTTGTTTGAGCAAGCGCCCGGACCAGCGCGGCATAGACCGCCTGCTTGTCGCCTGCGAAACCGATCTTGGCCGCCTCGAACGAAATCGTGCTCCGTACCCGTTCGATCGCCTCGACCGACTGCGTGAGGAGCCCAATGGCCTCCGTGCGTTGTCCGTCCTTGAGCGAGATCAGGCTGCGTTCGTAGAGCGCCGCCCAGTAGAGATTACCCATGGCACGAATCTCGGGCAGCGCGAGCAGCGTATCCAACATCGAACGCGCCTCGTTCGTCTTGCCGATGCGGGCGAGGCTCGCCGCATAGACCAGCGCGTTCGAGGCGTCTTCGACGGCGATGGTGAAGAGGCGTGCATCCGAGGGCGTGAAAGGCACCTGGGCCAGCTGTATCAAAGAACTCGCGAGCGCCTCGGGCAAGTACAGCCAAGCCAGCGTGTCTTGGAACTGCTGCCGGCGCCTTTTACCTTGGATATCTGCGGCGGCGCTCTCATACGACTTCACGACCTGCGCGTACTCGCCCATCGCGAAGAGCGGACCGATGGACAGCAGCTGCGCCTTGGACTTGTAAGGCGCCGACGTCGGGATGAGCCCGATCAGCGGGTCCTTGTTCCGGAGGTCTTCCCACTTGCGCAGCTCTTCGAGGGCGAGTTTTGCTTTTCCCGTTTCCCCCGTGTGCTGGTACAAGAGTGAACGCTGTGCGGCGAGGCTCATGGCAATGGTCTCGCCTGTCATGTCGAGGCCCGCCGGATTGTCCCGACCCTGACGGGCTTCATCCTCAACAAACACGCTCGTGCCGCCAACGAGTTGGGCGACACCCGTGAACTCTGTGGAGGCTTGCCCCCCGAAGAAACTCTGGCGGGTCTTGCGGTACTCTTCGGGCATGGCGTTCCACGCCGACTCCGCCCATTTCAACGCCACGTCCGGTTCACCCAATTCCGCGTAAACGGACGCGCGCATCCAGCCCGTCAGCACCGGCGTCGCCCGACGGACCGCCTCAACGCGAGAGACCCGCTTGCCGCCTTTCGCAACCTTCGCCTCGAAGAGGTCAAGACAGCGGAGCAGCTCGTCGTAGTTACGGTACCGGTATTTGATCGCGCAGACCCGGAAATGATCGATCCAATCGATCGGGTCGGACGTGCTTTGGATCTGGCGCCATTTCTCATCCCATGTGTCGAGATCCCGATTCGCTTTCGAATTCTGCCGCTCAGCCGGCGGCGCAGTCGCATCGTGAGGCTTCGCGGCCGGGTCCGCTTTGAGCGGATCGCCCATTCGGTACGAGGTGGCGCAACCGGTGATGAGCAAGAGAATCGTGGCCGCGAAGGCGCCCGCAGCGGCGCACCTCGCCATCGAGCGTGCAAGGGAAACAGTGTTCTGCGCGCGTAGCAGGCGCTCGGGAGTGTTCGCGCCCCAGATGTGAACCTGTGCGTCGACGATCATTTCTGCGAATCGCCCCGCGCGGAGAACACGCGGAGCGCCGCCACGCCGTCCTTCCTGACGCCCTCGATCAGGGGACCGTTCTCACGCCACGCCTGGCACGTGTTGACGAACCACAGGTCCTGATCGCCAGCCTTGATCTTCGTGCCTTCGAGAAACGCGGCGCCGGCGCCCTGCTTGATCGCGGGTGCCATGGCCTGAATCAGCGCGTTCAGGTGCGAGCAGCCGAGCTGGCGGCCGAATCGCTCGTTCACGGCGCGCGTGAAGCCCTTCATCACCGACAAGCCGACGAGCCGCTGGAGCGGCGGCACCGCGTCCGTGCACAGCGTGTAGGGGCGGTGATCCATGCGCCCTGCGACGGCGGTGATGACGAGGTCGGGGTGACGTACGCGGATAACCAGCGTCATGTCGTGAACGATCCCGGTGTGGCCTTCGTCGAATGGATCGTCGCTCCGCGGGCGCTCGTCCACGAGATGGCCCGTGATCTCCAGCTCGTCCTCGGCCACGCGCTTGACCTCCGCGCGGATGGTGCGGACGTGTACCGTCTCTCCGATCGGGATCATGCCTTCCTGATCTCCTTCAGCACGGCGAGCATCTGGTCGTGGATGCGGCCGTTCGACGCGACGATGTTCGGCCGGTCGATGTCGACCGGGCCCCCGCGCAGGTCGGTGACCCGGCCGCCCGCTT
>JBGOTH010000097.1:0-8329 GCA_041476345.1 Methylomirabilia bacterium | reverse complement strand
GTCGCGCTCGCGATCGGCGCCGTGATGCCGGGGCGGTGGACCATCCACGACAGCGCGATCTGCGCGGCCGTCGCGCCCGTCTTCTTCGACACCTGGTCGATCGCCTCGAGCACCGCGAAGCCGCGCGCGTTCATGTAGCCCTTTTGCACGCCGGCCGCGCGGGCCGTCGGCGGTAGATCCTTCCCCGCGCGGTACTTGCCCGAGAGGAAGCCGCTGCCCAGCGAGGAGTAGGGGATGACGGCGATCCGCTGCTCGAGACAGAGCGGCTCGAGCTCGCGCTCGTATTCGTCGCGGAAGACGAGGTTGTACTTGGGCTGGATCGACTCGTAGCGCACGAGGTCCCGCTTGTCGCTCTCCCACAGCGCGCGCGTCAGCCGCCACGCGACGTGGTTCGACGCGCCGATGTAGCGGACCTTCCCCGCGCGCACGAGGTCGTCGAACGCGCGCAGCGTCTCGTCGAGCGGCGTGTCGCGGTCGTCCCAGTGCGCCTGGTAGAGATCGACGTAGTCGGTCTGCAGCCGGCGCAGCGACGCTTCGACGCCTTCGATGATGTGGGTGCGCGAGAGACCGGTGTCGTTCGGCCCCGGGCCCATCGGCCCCATGACCTTCGTCGCCATGATCACCGAGTGCCGATTCTTGCGCGCGGTCATCCAGGTGCCGAGCGCGGCCTCCGACTCTCCACCCGAGTTCCCGGGCGCCCAGCGCGAATAGACGTCCGCGGTGTCGACGAAGTTCCCACCCTGTTCGAGGTACGCGTCGAGGACGGCCTCGGAGGCTTGCTGGTCGGTGGTCCAGCCGAACGTGTTGCCGCCGAGACAGAGCGCGGCGACCTTCAATCCTGTACGCCCGAGCTTGCGCATCAACATGGGACACGCTCCTTTGGCCCCATCCTACGCCGAAGGTGGTGGCGCGCCGCGCCCGGCGAGCGTCAGCGGCCTGCGGTGAGGCGAGCGTGCGAGGCGGCGGCCTCCTGGTTGTCGATCTCCCACACGGCCGACAGAAAGCCGACCGTGACCCCGAGCGCCAGGAGTCCCACGCTCACGATGAGCGATCTTCCGAAGCGCCGTCGTAACGATGGAACCGGCATGAGGGTCCCTTCGACAAAGCCGAGTCTGAAGATGAGGGATGCATCGGCCATGCCGCACCCGCATTGCGCGGAAGTGGCGGTCCGAACGGCCCAGGGAACCGGGCCGTTCAACTCGTCAGTGCGCGGTGAAGTGCGGCATGACTTCCTTGCCGAGCCACGCGAGCTGCTCGAGCATCGGCGCCTGGGGGGTGCCCATGCTATTGCTCAGGTGGACGTACTCGAGGCCGGGGAACTTCTGCTCGAGCTCGCGGAGATAGGCCACCAGCTCTTCCGGCGGTCCCGCGAACCACGCGCCCACCTTCATGTAGTCGGTGACCTTCGGCACGCCCGCCGCGTCCCAGCCGCCGCGCTTCGTGGACGCCGCGAGCTGCTCCGGCGTGATGCCGGGGACGAAGCCGAGCGGGCCGAACATCTTCACGTGCTCCTCGTACCACGGCGTGATCTCGCGCAGAGCGCGCTCGCGGCTCTCCGCGAGGTGATAGAAGATGCCGAGGCTCAGCCCTTCGCCCAGCTTGTAGTCGAGGCCGGCGCGGTGCGCCGCGTCCTGGTAGGCGTAGATCGAGCCCGACGCCATCGTCGCCGCGCCGCCGCCGATCAGCCCCCTGATGCGGTGCTTCATCATGAAGTCGAGCCCGCGGGGGCTCGCGCTGACGACCGGCTGCCAGGTTTCCACGGGATGCGTCGGGCGCGGCACGAGCGTCAGCTCCTTCAGCTGGTAGCCGCGGTACGGGACGCTGGGCGGCAGCGTGTAGTGCTTGCCCTTGTGCGAGAATTTCTCTTCGCGGAACGCCTTCATCACGATCTCGACCGACTCCTCGAACAGCTCGCGGTTGGCGTTCGCGTCGAGCATCGGCGCGCCGAAGGTCTCGACCTCGCGCGTGTGATAGCCGCGGCCGACACCGAACACCGTGCGCCCCTTCGTCAGGATGTCCGCCACCGCGAAATCTTCCGCGAGACGCAGCGGATGCCACATGGGCGCGATGTTGAAGCCGCATCCGATCTTGAGCCGCGACGTCAGGTGGCAGAGGTGCACCGCGGCCATCAGGAGGTTCGGAATGGTTTCGTAGCCTTCGTGCTGGAAGTGGTGCTCGGCCACCCACAGCGTCCAGTAGCCGTGCTCGTCCATGGTGCGCGCGATCGCCTCCGCCTTGTCGAAGACGGTGGCGAGGTGCGCGTTCGAATAGCGGCGCTCGTTCGCGGGCGTCGCCATCTGTCCCATGTCGCCGAGATCGACGTGCCCCGCGTAGACGTTCGAGAACTTCGTGATCATGGACGTTTCTCCTCAAGGACTCCGGAATGGACGGCGCGGATCTCGAGCTCGGCGCCGTCCGTAATGCTCAACATGCGCAGCGCGTCCGCCGCGAGCTCCGCGCGATGACCGTGGCCGGTCGTGATGCGCGCGACCCACGCGCGAAGCGGCGCGCCGTGCGGATTCACCAGCTCGACCACGGCGCCCTCCGTGACGCCGAGCTGCCGCGCGCTCCCGGCGTCGAGGCGAATCGCGCGGCCCGCGCTGGCGTCGATATCCGCCGCGGCGTGCACGTGCACGCGCGGGCGTGCCGCGCGCCGGCTCGCACGCCGCTGCGCGGTCGCGCCGGCGTCGATCCCGGCGCCGTTCCAGACGACGCCGTAGGTCGTCTCGGCCGCCTCGCGCGTGACGTAGCCTTCCGCCACGTCCGCGATCACCATCGAAGGCTCGCGGTCGAGCGGATCGCCGAAGCCGCCGCCGCCGGAGCTCTCCATCATCACGATGTCGCCCGGCTCGAGCGGGAAGCCGCTGACCTTGCCCGGCAGCGGCCACGGCGCGATCCGCGTGCCGTCACGGCGCACCCAGAATTCGTTGCGCGCACCCGGCTCGCCGCCGCACACGCCGAACGGCGGCAGCACTGCCTTCTCCGCGAGCACCGACAGCTTCGTGCCCGGCGCCTGGATGCGGACGGCGCGCGTGAGGCCGAGGCCGCCGCGCCATCGCCCGGGGCCGCCGGAGTCTTCGCGCAGCGCCGTCGTTTCGACGCGGACCGGGTAGAGCTGCTCGACAGCTTCGATCGGCTGTAGCGTCGTCATGTCGCTCTCGGTCCACGCGCGCACCGTATTGTTGCCGTCGCCGCCCTCGTAGCCGCCGGTGCCGCCCGCCGGGTACTCGTAGAAAATGAAGGTCTCGCCGGTGCGCGGATGCGGCCCGCCGACGTAGCAGTGGTTGCCGCCGCCCTTGAGGTCGCCGACCACCTTGCCGTCGAGCGCGGGCGCGAGCGCCCCCATCACGGCTGTCTCCACGCAGTACTTCACTTCCACCATGCCGCCGCACGGCGCGGGCGGGTTCGCGTTGACGATGGTGCCGGGCGGCGTGATCACGGTGAGCGGGCGGAAGGCGCCGGAATTCACATCGGACCCGGGATCGAGGAACGACTTGATGATGGTGAAGGCCCCCGTCGGCGCCATCGCGGGGCCCACGTTGGTCGGGCCCGCCGTTTGCGGCGAGGTGCCGGTGAGATCGACGACGATGTTCTCGCCCGCCACCGTGACTTTCGCGCGCACGGTCAGAGGTTCGAGTCGCTCGCGGCCGCTCTCGAGGTGTGCCTCGTACACGTACTCGCCGTCACGCAGCGCGCCGATGGCGCGGCGCATGCGCAGCTCCGCGCGATCCATCAGCTCGGCGATTGCCGCGCGCACCGTCGCGACGCCATAGCGAGCCGCCACCGCCTCGACGCGCTCCGCCGCCTTCTTGCAGGTGCCGATCATCGCGTCGAAGTCGCCCCGGCGCTCGCGCGGGCCGCGCATGTTGCTGAAGATCAGGTCCAGCGCGGCCTCGTTTGGTGTGCCGCGGTCGATGATCCGGATCGGCGGGATACGCACGCCTTCCTGGAAGATCTCGGTCGCGCCGCCGGAGAGGCTGCCGGGACTCATGCCGCCCACGTCGCCCCAGTGCGCGCGCACGACGGGAAAGACGAACATGCGGCCGTCAGCGAAGAGCGGATAGATCAAGGCGACGTCGTTCAGGTGCGTGCCGCCGGTGTAGGGGTCGTTGTGCAGGAACATGTCGCCGGGGTGGATGTCGTCGCCGAACTTCTCGCGCACGGCCTTCATCGACCACGCGATGGGGACGATGTGCAGCGGGTGGTCCTGGCCCTTCGACATGGAGACGATCTGCGCGTCGCCGTCCATCAGCACGCACGAGAAGTCTTCCCCTTCGTAAAGGATCGAGGAGAACGCGGTGCGCACGAGCGTGACGCGCATCTCGCGCACGATCGACACGAACGCCTCGCGCAGGACTTCGAGCGTGATCGGGTCGACGGTTACAGCCATATCCGCCGTTGGGTGCCGCGCATGTCCATCTCGAACTCGATGTCGATGACCGGCGGACGGCTCAGGTGCCACGTGACGCCGTGGATGGCGGCGGGGCCGACGCCACGCAGGATCGTGTCCGCGAGGAACGGCTCGATCGGATGCGCCGTGTAGATGTTGATCGCGGTCACGTCGGCCCAGTCGGCGCCGAGGCTGTGCAGGCGGTCGCCCATGACGCCGAGCACGTAGGCTGCTTTCTCGCGCATTGCGTCCGGCGTGTGCTCGCCACCGCGCACGAGCTCGGCGACGCCGCGCTCGTTTCTTCGCGTCTCGCCCGAACCTGCCACGACGAACGTCGGCGTGGCCGCCTCACCTAGCATCGTGTAGGCGAAGCCGTAGAGCGACGCCTCGGCCGGTGCACCGACCACCGGCGCCACGTTGGTGCGCGCGATGGGATTCTGTCCGTCGACGAGCAGATCCCATTCCTTCAGCAATGCCTGGTAGCCCGCGTTGAACCCGTCGAATCCGTCCGGCGTCAGCGCCGCGGGGATGCGCAGCTCGATCGCGCACAGCGCGGCGCGCGGCCGCTTCTCTGCAGAAAGATGCGCGTCGATGAGCTCGAAGCCCTTGCGCCAGGGGATTGGACGGCGCAGCGTCGCATGCACGACTTGCGACCCGGGCATCGCGATCGTGCCCGATGAGAACGGTGCGATACCGGGCAGGAAGCGGTAGCCGCCTTTCACACAGTCGATGGTGGGCGCCCTCACAGGCTTCTCCTCGCCAATTTAATGTTGCCGTGCGCGTCCAGCGCGCCACGCCAGCCCGGAAGCACGACCGTCGTCGCGCCGAATTCCTCGACGATGGCCGGACCCGCGATCTCCGCGCGTTCCGGCAACCGCTCGCGCTCCCACACCGGGCAATCGTGCTGGATGCCACCGAACCACACCGCGCGCCGCTCTACGAGTGCTGCGTCCAGCGACGTCGTGTCGCTGCGATACGGCTCGGCCGCCGGCTTCGGCACGAGGCCGTAGGCGACGAGGCGCGCGTTGACCAGCTCGATGGTGGCGTCGAGGTTCGCGTGGCCGTACGACGCGCGATGCTGACGATGGAGCTCGGCCTCGATCGCGTCGATGTCGGACGGTCCATGACCGTCGATCGAGATGTTCAGCTCGAACGCCTGGCCGCGGTAACGTAAGTCGAGCGAGCGGCGCAGGCGCTGGTGCTCCGGCGCGAAGCCCTCGAGCTCGAGCTGTCGCCGCGCGCCCGCTTCCATCTCGTCGAACAGGCCGGCGAGGATCGGCGCCCGCTCGCGGAGCGCGCCCACGCGCGTGCGGACATCGTCGTGCTTGATGTCGGACGCAAGCAGTCCGAGCGCCGAAAAGTTCCCCGGATGCCGCGGCACGAGCACGCGCGGGATGCCGATCTCCTCTGCCATCGCGAGCGCGTGCATCGGTCCCGCGCCGCCGAAGGCGATCAGCGTGAAGTCGCGCGGATCGTAGCCGCGCTGGATCGAGATCTCGCGGACGGCGGAAGTCATGCGCGCTACCGCGATGCGCACGACGCCTTCGGCGAGCGCTTCGGGACTCAGCGTGTGACCCATGCGGGCCGCGAGCTCGGTCACCACCGTACGGGCACGGTCGCGATCGATGGTGATGGCGCCCCCCAGACGCTTCTTCACGCCGATCCGGCCCAACACCACGTTGGCGTCGGTGACCGTCGCTTCGGTGCCGCCGTGACCGTACGCCGCGGGGCCCGGTGTCGCGCCGGCGCTGCGCGGGCCGACCTGCAGCGAGCCGTCCAGGTCGAGCCACGCGATCGAGCCGCCGCCGGCGCCGACGGTGTGCATGTCGATCTGCGGCACCTTCACCGGGAACGCGCCGACCATGCTGTCGGACGTCATCACCGGCGCGAGATCGCGCACGAGGCAGACGTCCGTGGAGGTGCCGCCCATGTCGTAGGTGATGAAGTCGCGCACGTCCGCGCCGGCGCCGACGAAGCACGCCTGGCTCACGCCACCCGCCGGCCCCGAGAAGATCGTCTTGATCGGGAGCCGGCGCGCCGTGTCGGTCGTCATCATGCCGCCGCTCGAGCCCACCGTGAGCACGCCGTGGGCGTATCCCGCGGCGATCAGCCGCTCCTCGAGCCCGCTCAGGTACGCGTCCATCAGCGGCTGCAGGTAGGCGTTGAGCACCGTCGTGGAGAAGCGCTCGAACTCACGATATTCCGGCACCACGTCGGATGAGCACGACACCGGCAACCCGGGCGCGCGCCCCTTGGCGATGTCGGCGATCAGCCGCTCGTGCGCGGGATTCAGGTACGCGTGGAGCAGGCAGACCGCGACCGCTTCGGCGCCCGCGCCGAGCGCGCCGTCGAGCGCCTGTTCGACCGTCGCGGTATCGAGGGGGACGAGGACCGAGCCGTCGGCGTTCAGGCGCTCCGTCACCTCGAAGCGATGCTTGCGCTCGACGACGGGCCTGGGTCTGACGAACGTCGGCACGAACAGGGCGGGGATGTTGCGCTTCGTGCGGCCGATCTCGATCAGGTCGCGGAAGCCCGCCGTCGTGAGCACGGCGACGCGCGCGCCGCGCCGCTCGAGCACGGCGTTGGTGCCGACGGTGGTGCCGTGCACGAGGCGCCGTACATCCCGGCTCGCGATGCCGAGGGCCGTGAGGCCCGCGAGCAGCGCCGCCGCCTCGTGGCGCGGTTGGGACGGCACCTTGGTGACGACGACGCGGCCGGTCGTCTCGTCGACGGCGGTGAGGTCGGTGAACGTGCCGCCCACATCCACGCCGACGATGAACATGCGGGCATGATAGCAGGGCGTCTCCGCGGTATAGTTCTCGCCATGGAAATCAACCGATCCGGTCCTCCCATGACTCACGACAGCGTCATGTGGCGCGTGCCCCTCAGCGGGCCTCCGTCCGCCGCGTGGCAGCATTCCTTCGAAATGGCGGAGGCGTCCTCGCCGGTCATGACGCCCCGTGGCGTACGGTTCGAGCGGACGGCGCTGACCTTTCGCTGTGACGACGCGCACGTCCCCGAGTGGGTCGGGGCCATCGACCGCTGGATCGCCCACGCGAATGCGGTGCAGGCCGGGCTCACCGATGAGCAGGCCCGTGCCGCCGCGCGCCGTCAGGAGCAGACCGACGCCCGGCGCCAGAGCGCGACGGATGCCAACGACCGGTTCAAGAATCTATGACGACGAGCGCCTCGGCGATTCGCCATCTGTGGACGCACAAGACGCAGGATCATTCCTGGCTTTCCGACGAGGACCTCGTCATCGACCGCGGCGAGGGCGTGTGGGTGTGGACGGAGAAGGGCAAGAAGCTGATGGACGCGTTCGCGGGCCTCGCCGTCGTCAACGTGGGCCACGGGCGCCGCGAGATCGCGGAAGCGATCGCCGAGCAGACCGTCAAGCTCGCGTACTATCCGACCACGCGCCAGTTCTCGAATCGTCCGGCCGCCGAGCTGGCGGCGAAGCTCGCCACGCTCGCGCCGGGCGATCTCGACGTGACGATGTTCTCGGTCAGCGGCTCGGAAGCCAACGAGCGCTCGATGCAGATCGCGCGACACTACTGGCTCGCCAAGGGCAAGCCCGACAAGCACAAGGTCATCTCGTTTCACGGCGGGTACCACGGCGCGACCATGGGCACCTTTGCGATCTGCGGCCTGCCACATCTGTCGGCCCCCTACGACGTGCTGCGTCCGGCGGGGTTCGCGAAAGTCGTGGCACCGTATCCGTTCCGCGATCGCGGTGCGGGGAGCGACGAGGAGCTGATCGAGCGTCGTGCGCGCGAGCTGCGTGAGGCGATTCTGCGCGAAGGGCCGGACACCGTCTCGGCGGTGATCCAGGAGCCCGTGCTCTCGTCGGGGGGCTTCATCATGCCGCCCATCGGCTGGCTCAAGGTGGTGCGGGCGATCTGCGACGAGCTCGACGTGTTGATGATCGCGGACGAAGTC
>JBGOTH010000096.1:0-8401 GCA_041476345.1 Methylomirabilia bacterium | reverse complement strand
CCACTGGCGCGGCCCCCTCGAAGCCGAACACGGCGGTGGCGTGCAGCCCGGGCTCCATGCCCTCGGGGAATGACGATGCGTTCCAGTGCGCTCGGCCCGCGAGATCCTTCACGGTGTAGCTCGCGCCGTGGCCTTCGCGCAAGCGCACGGCGCCCTCGTCGAAGTGCAGACGCGAGGCCGGCAGCTCCATCAGGTGCGCCGCGTAGTCGACGAGCTTGGCTTTGAGCTTGCGCGCCGCGAGTACCACCGCGCTCGCGCCCACGGCGCCAAAGCGGCTCGAGTAGGAGCCGGACGAGATCGACCAGAAGCTGCGGAACGTGTCCATCTCGTCGACCACGGTCACATCGTCGGGATGCAGCCCCAGCTCGTCGGCGACGATCTGCGCGACGACCGTCTGGTGCCCCTGCCCCTGCGGCGCCGTCGCCATCACGGCCGTCACGCGTCCCATCGGATCGACGCGGATCGTCGCCGCCTCCATCGTCCCGGACTTCGGCAGGTACTCCGGCTTCGCGCGGAATTGCGGATCGAGTGCTACCGCCACGTAGCCCATGTTGGAGACGGACGGATCGACGGCGAGCGCGACGCCGATGCCCACGTAGCGTCCGGCCGCACGCGCCGTCGCCTGCTCGCGGCGCAGCTCGTCGTAGCGCGCCACCTCCACCGCGCGATCCAGCACCGCGGCGTAGTCACCGCTGTCGTAGAGCCCGCCGCTGGGTGTGCGATACGGAAATGCGTCGCGCGGGATGAGATTGCGGCGACGCACTTCGACCGGATCGAGATCGAGCCGTTCCGCGAGCAGGTCCATCATCCGCTCGGTCTCGAAGTAGAGGTGGCCGCACGTGTAGCCGCGGTTGGGCCCGGTGAGGCCCTTGTTGGTCATCACCACGCCGGTGTCGACCTCGAGGTGCTGGAAGCGATACGGGCCCACGAAGTTGCCGACGGCGCGGAAGCTGCACCCAGGCTCCGGGCTGCGAATGTAACCGCCGACGTTGTCGAGCCAACGATAGCGCATCGCCGTCACGGTCCCATCGCGCCGCGCGGCCAGCTCGCGATCGGCGACGCGGTCGGTGCCGCTGGATGACGCGAGGAGATGCTCGCGGCGCGTCTCGATCCACTTCACCGGCACGCCGGCGAGTCGCGCCGTCAGCGCGATGAGCGTGATGTAAGGATAGAGCGTGCTCTTGATCCCGAAGCTCCCGCCGATGTCCTGCGGCACGATGAGCCGTAACTTGTTCTCGGCCACGCCGAGCGCGCGCGCGATGAGCGGATGCATGATGAACGGGCCCATGAAGTTCGCCCACACGGTGTAGACGGCATCCACGGGATCCCAGCGGGCGACGACGCCGTACGTCTCGATCGGCGTGGAGCTGAACTTCGGGAAGCGGAAGCGCTCGCGGATCACGACCTCCGCCTCGCCGAACGCGCGGTCGGGATCGCCGTACACGAGCCGCCGGTGACCCGCGAGATTGGAGCCGACCGCCTCGTGCAGCACGGGCGCGCCGGGCTCGAGCGCACGCTCGACGTCGACCACGGCGGGCAACGGCTCGTAGTCGACATGCACCGCGTGCGCCGCGTCCTCGGCCAGGGCACGCGTGCGCGCCACCACCACGGCCACGGGCTCGCCCACGAAACGGACCTTGTCGGTGGCGGCACAGTAATAGTAGACGGGCGCGCTCACGCCCACCGAGAACGGCTTCGTGCGCTTGGCCACGTCCTCGCCCGTGATCACGGCGACCACGCCGTCCATGCCGAGGGCGGCGGTGACGTCGTAGCCGCGGATGTGCGCGTGCGCGTGGGGCGAACGGACGATCGCCGCGTGGTGGACGTTGACCGCCGCCGGAAGATCGTCGATGAAGCTGCCGCGCCCGGTGAGGAGACGGCGGTCCTCGACCCGCTTCAGCGGATGGCCGATCCACCGCGGGGTCGCCACGCGCGCTATCGGCCCTCGTATTTCGGCGCGCGCTTCTCGAGGAACGACGTGACGCCCTCCGCGTAGTCGTGCGTGGAGCGCAGCCAAGCGTAGGCCTTGCGCTCCAGCTCGAGCGCGGTCTCCAACGGCGCCTCCGCGCCGCGGTTGAGCACCGTTTTGAGCGTACGGAGCGCGAGCGGCGCGCGCTCCGCCAGCTCTCCGACGAGTGCGTTCGTGGCCGCGTCGAGCGCGTCGTCCGCCACCGCCTGCGTGATGAGCCCCCACGCCTCCGCCTGCTCCGCCCCGATGCGCCGGCCCGTCATCATGAACAGCTTGGCGCGCGTCATCCCGAGCAGGCGCAGCGCGCGCTGGGTGCCGCCGCTGCCGGGGATCATCCCGAGGCGGATCTCCGGGAAGGCGAACTCCGAGCGCCGCGTCGCGATGCGCAGGTCACACGTCAGCGCGAGCTCGAGGCCGGCGCCCATCGCGAAGCCGTCGATGGCAGCGACCACCGGCTTGCGGCACCGCTCCGTCGCGGTGAGCGTGTCGCCCCACTGCTCGAGGTCGGCGGGGGCCAGCGTCAGGAACTCGGCGAGATCGCCGCCTGCGCTGAACGCCTTACCGCCCGCGCCGCGCACGACGACGACGCGGACGGCGGGGTCGGCATCCAGGTCGTGGAAGAGGCCGGGAAACTCCTCGCGCATCGCGACCGTCATCGTGTTCATCTTCGCCTGGCGATCGATCCAGATGGTCGCCACCGGCCCCGTGCGCTCCACTCTGAGGAACTCGCTCATTCAAGCCTCCCGTGTGACTCGAGCAGACGGCGCCGGAGCAGCTTGCCCGTCGGGCTCTTTGGCAGCGCGGATACGATCTCATACCGGCGCGGTCGCTTGAAGCCGGCAACGTCCTTCGCCTCCTGGCAAAACCGATCGAGCTCGTGAGCATCCGGCGTCTCCCCGGCGCGCGCGACGACGAAGGCGGCGACGATCTGCCCCCAGCGCGCATCCGGCAACCCGACGACACACGCCTCCGCCACTTTCGGATGGCGGAGGAGGACCTCCTCCACCTCGACCGGATAGATGTTCTCGCCCCCGCTGATGATCATGTCGTCGATGCGGCCGACAGTGAAGACATCTCCCTCGTCGTCCGCGTAGGCGAGATCGCCCGTGAAGTACCAGCCGTCCCGGATCGCCGCGGCGTCCGCGTCGGGGCGCCGCCAGTAGCCGCTGAACGCCTCCGGGGAATCCAGCGCGACGATCAGCTCCCCCGTCTCGCCCCGTGCGACGACGGCGTCGGGACTGCCGCGGCGCTCAGGATCGGCGCGGACGATGCGCGCGCGACCGAAGAGCCCGGGCCGGCCCGCGCACGTCGGCTTCAGGAGCACGCGATCGCACACGGTGAACGTGTAGACCTCGGTGCTGCCGAGGTGGTTCAGGAACTTGCGTGGACGGAACACACGGGCCACCTCGTGCGCGAGCGTGCTCGCCATCGGCGCGCCCGCGTAGCCCAGCGTCGTCGCGCTGGTCAGGTCGTACCGCGCGAGACCGGGCAGCGACACGAGATCGTGATAGAGCGTCGGCACGAGGTACAGCGAGGTGATCCGCTCGTCCTCGATGATCTGAGCGGCGGCCGCCGCGCTCCAGTCCGGCAAGCACACGAGCGTGCCGTTCAACAGCGCCGACGCGATCATCGAGCGCACGCCCATCGTGTGATAGAGCGGCATGACGCCGAGCGTGCGGTCGCCGAACCCGGTCCCGCTCTGCACGACGTGGGCGAGGGCGGCGCTCGTCTCCGCGCGGTGGGAGCGCGGCACGCCTTTCGGGCGCCCGGTCGTGCCCGAGGTGTAGAGCATGATGCTCGTGTCTTCGTCGTCGATCGGCACCGCGGGTGATCCCGGGTCCGTCTCGCCGGCGGCGAGCGTCTCGAACGGCACCGTCCCCGGCGGCGCGTCGTCACCCACGTAGATCCAGGCCCGCACGCCGGGCAGCGCGCCACGGGCGCCGAGCACGGCGTCGCGGCTCGCCGCCTCGAACAGCACCACGACCCCCTCCGCGTCCTCGACGCAGTAGCGCGTCTCACCCGGAGAGAACCGCCAGTTGAGCGGCGTCGCGACGGCCCCGATCTTCTGGCACGCCCAGTACGCGGCCACGTGGGCTTCGCGGTTCTTCAAGAGGAGGACCGCGTGGTCGCCATGACCGAGGCCGAGGTGGCGCAGCGCCACGGCGAGTCGGTTGACCAGCGCATCGAGCGCGCGGTAGCGCAGGCGTCGCCCGCCGTCGATCACGGCTTCCGCATCCGGGCGACGCTCCGCGGCAACCGTCAGGATGCGCGCGACGCCGGTCGGCGTCACCCCCGGCGTCCGCCCGTCATCATCCTGAGGAACGCGGGCGAGAGCCGTGGATCCAGCGTGTCCCGGATGCCGTCGCCGAGCAGGTTGAACGCGAGCACGGTGACCGTGATGGCGAGGCCCGGGTAGAGCACGAGCCACCACAGGGGCACCAGGTTCGTCATGGCGTCCGCCAGCATGTTGCCCCACGTCGGGGTCGGCGGCGGAACTCCGACCCCGAGAAATCCGAGCGCGGCCTCGATGACGATCGCGACGCCGAGGTGCGTGGTGGCCAGCACGAGGTACGGCGCCACGCACTGCGGGAGCACGTGGAGCGTCATGATCCGCATCGCCGATGCGCCGCTCGCGCGGCCCGCCTCGACGTACTGCATCTCGCGGACGGAGAGCGCGACGGAGCGGATGACCCGCCCGCCGAACGGAATGCGCGTGACGGCGATGGCGACGATGACCGCGGGCAGGCCCGTGCCGATCGCCATGGAGATCGCCAGGGCGAGGATCAGGTCGGGGAACGCCTGCATCACTTCCATGATCCGCTGACTGACGAGATCGAAGCGCCCCCCGAGGTAGCCGGAGGCGACGCCCCAGAGCGATCCCGTCGTCGTGCCGAGCAGCACCGCCAAGAAGGCGACGAAGAGCGAGGTGCGCGCCCCGTAGATGACCCGCGAGAGCGTATCGCGCCCCACCTGGTCGGTGCCGAAGTACGCCTGCGCGTCCGGCGGCTTGCTCATCCGCGAGAAGTTCGCCTTCAGCGGATCGCGCGGCACGATCCACGGCGCCGTCAGCGCGATCACGACGACGGCGAGGCCGACGAGCGCGCCGATGACGGACAGCGGGTTGCGCCGCGCGAAGAGGGCGAGCTCACGCGCCACCGAGCGGTCACTCGTGGCGACAGGCACATCGGCGACGGCGACCACGGTCTCCGATGTCATCGATCAGTACCGGATCCGCGGATCGAGCCAGGCATAAGACAGATCCACGAAGACGTTGACCACCACGAAGATCGCCGCGTAGAGCAGGACGAGGTTCTGCACGACGATGATGTCGCGCTCGATGATCGCGGTGACGAGCGCGCGGCCGAGCCCCGGCACGCCGAACGCCTGCTCCACCGCCACGGAGCCGCCGAGGACGAACCCGAGCAGCACGCCGGAGATCGTGATCACGGGCAGGAGCGCGTTCGGCAGCGCGTGCCGCAGCACGATCGCCCGCTCGTTCGCCCCCTTCGCGCGCGCCGTCCGCACGTAGTCCTCGCGGATCACCTCGAGCAGGCACGAGCGCGACATGCGCGCGATGTAGGCGCCCTGGGCCAGGCCCAGCACGAGCGCGGGGCCGATGACGAGCTGGAGGTTCTCCCACGGGTTCTCCCAGACGTGCACGATGAGGAGCGGCGCCTTGTAGCCGAACCAGAACAGGAGCGCGAGCACGATCAGGAGACCCAGCCAGAAACCCGGAACCGCGATGAAGACGATCGAGGTCAGGCGCGCCACGGCGTCGAGCCAGCCGTTGGGGCGGATCGCGCTCGCGATGCCCGCGGGGAGCCCCACGAGCCACGAGACGAGAAGGGCGAGAAACGCGATCTCCGCCGACAGCGGGCCGCGGTGCAGGATGAGGTCCCTCACGGTATCGCCCCGAAAGAACGATTTGCCGAGCTGACCCGAGGCGATGTCGCGCAGCCAGTGGACGTACTGGACGGGCAGCGGATCGCTGAGCCCGAGATCCGCCATGATGCGCACGCGATCCGCCGGCTGCATCTGCGCCTGCCCTTCGACGCCGAGGATCGCGACGAGCGGGTCTCCGGGCAGGATGCGGAGCACGACGAAGATGATCATCGACACGCCGATCATCGTGCCGAGCGCGAACAGCGCTCGCCGCGCGAGATACTTCTTCACGGATCTATTGCTTCGGAGGGGGCCGCCGAGGCCCCCTCCGAGTTATTAGCTCAGCCAGACCTGGTCCCATCGCACGACGTCGTAGATGCCAAAATACGTCGACGGATTCTGACCGTGCACCTTCGGGTACCAGGCGTCGTAGATCTGCTCGTAGCAGATCGGGATGAGCGGCGGGTCCTTCTCGAGCATGTCCTCCGCCTGCCGCACCATCGTCTTGCGCTTGGTGGGGTCGAGCTCTTTTTCGATCTGCGCGGCGAGCGCGTGGAAGGGCTCGTTCACCCAGCCGCCGTAGTTCTGCGGGCCGCCCTTGCCGTACCAGGCCGAGAACATGTCGGACGGGTCCATGAGCGTCGACACGATGGCGCTGATGGCGAGATCGAAGTGGCCCGCCGCCGCCTCGTCGAACCAGACCGAGGTCTGCACGACACGGAGGTTCGTCTCGATGTTGAGGTTCTCTTTCAGCATCGCCTGGATCGCCACCGACCACAGCTTGAAGCTCTGGATGTCGCGGACGACGAAGTCGAGGCCCTTCAAGCCCTGGCCGTACCCGGCCTCCTGCATGAGCTTGCGCGCTTCCTGAACCGAGGCCTTCATGTCCGACTGGTAGCCGAGGCGCTTGACCAGCTCCGCCTTCGGCGTCGAGTATTCGTGGAACGGATAGACGAAGCCCCCGATCTGCATGGGCGCCGTGTCCTTCACGACTTCGACGAGAGCGTTGCGATCCATCGCGAGGTGGATGGCGCGGCGCACGCGCGGGTCGGCGAACGCCTTGTTCTTCTTCTCGTTGCACCAGAAGGCCTGGATGACGCTCTGGTTGTGCGCCGTGGCCGTGACGCCCTTGATCTCCTTCGCCTTCCGCCACGACACCGGATCCAGGAGGCGCGCGTAGTCGATCTTGCCGGACAGGAACGAGCTGCCGAGCTCCGGCGAGAAGGGCGGCAGGTTGTAGATCTCGAGCTTGTCGAGGTACGGCAGGCCCTTGTTCCAGTAGTTCTGATTCCTCTCCTGGATCCAGATTTCCTTGTCCCGCCGCTCGACGTGCTTGAAGGGCCCCGTGCCGGGGTAGTTCATCACCTGGCGCAGGTTACCGCCGTGCTCCTCCAGCGACTTCTTGCGCACGATGATGTTCCAGCCGCTCGCGAACGAGCCGAGCATGTACGAGCGCGGGCGCGGCTCCGTCATGTGGAACTCGATCTTGTGCGGGTCGACGACCGTGATGTCGCCCACCGTCGCGAACAGCGGTGTGCGCGGAATCACGACACCTTTCGGCGGACGGCAGATGCGCTCGTACGTCGCCTTGACGTCGTCCGCCGTGAAGTCGGCGCCGTCGTGGAACTTGACACCCTTGCGGAGATAGAACGTGTACTTCTTCCCGTCGGGCGTGATCTCCCAGCGCTCGGCGAGGTCGGGGACGATCGTCTGCCCGTCCTTCGGGTGGCGACGGATGAGTGTGTCGTACATCGGGCTTTGCGGGCCGATGTTGGCCACCGTGCCCGACTGATGCACGTCGAATTGGGCGGCCGCGCTGAGGATGCCGTAGCGCAGCGTGCCCCCGCGCTTGACGGCGGGGTCCGCCTTCACGCCGGCGGGCGCCTGCGCGAACGCGGCACCGGGCGCGGGCAGGCGCGACGCGATGACGGCGCCGGCGCCCGCAGCTCCCGCCTGTTTCAGGAACGTACGACGGTTGACCTGGTCACTCATCACGGCCTCCTCGAAGCGATTGACGACGAACGTCCGTCGTTCATACCAGATTCCCCGCCGGTCGGCACTACGCAGCGCTCAACGAACGGTGCCCCGTGCGGCCACCGGCCACGTCACTTCGACCAGCCCGCCGCGCACGCCGTAGACCTCGTCGACCATGTTGCTGACCACGCAGCAGTGGTTCGGCACGACGCTCACCACGTCGCCGATCTTCGGCCGCTCGCGGCAGCTCGTGAGATCGACGATGCCGTGCTCCTCCGAGAGACTCGTGACGATCGCCTCGGGATATTCCATCACGTGCCCGTAGCCCTTCACGTGGTACTGGTCCGACGTCAGCACCTTGGTGCCGGCGTCGATGACCGCCCGAGTGTCGGTCGGCCGGCTCACGACGGTCGCGCGAACGCGCATCGCGCAGTCGTCCCACGCGGCGGCGCCGGAGGCGACCGTCATCACGTCGTTGTAGATGTACGTCCCCGCGCGATGTTCGGTCAGCATCGGCAAGTCCTGCACCCGGAAGATCGCGGGCGTTCCCCCGCCCGACACGACCGGCACGGGAAT
>JBGOTH010000095.1:0-8497 GCA_041476345.1 Methylomirabilia bacterium | reverse complement strand
GAAGAACGAGCCGCGCATCCTCGACAAGGACCAGGTCGCGTGGGACTCGCCCCGCGGCACGCAGGTCAGCATGGAGATCGAGGGCCGCTATCAGAAGGGCCGCGCCTCCGTCGACGAATATCTCGAGCAGACGATCATCGCGAACCCGCACGTGAAGCTGACGTACGTCACGCCGGAAGGCGAGACGAAGGAGTATCCGCGCACCTACGAGCAGCTGCCGCCGCAGCCGCGCGAGATCAAGCCGCATCCCTACGGCATCGAGCTCGGGATGCTGCTCAAGATGGCGCAGGACACGCGGAGCCATTCGATCTCCGGATTCCTCGCGAGCGATTTCAGCCGCGTGTCGCCGCAGGTCGCCGCGGAGATCTGCAAGACCGCCGGCCTCTCGCCCAACGCGCGCACGCGCGACCTGCACGGGGAAGCCGCGGAGAAACTTTACAAGGCGATCCAGGCGACGAAGATCATGGCGCCGCCGACCAACTGCCTCTCGCCCATCGGCGAGCGCGCGCTGCTCGCCGGCTTGTATCGCCAGATCAAAGGCGAGTTCTACACGGCGGTGACGCGGCCCCCCGCCGTCTACCGCGGCAACCCGTTCGTGATCGAGGCGGGGCTGGCATTCGGCAAGGCGCCGGATCAGGTCGCGCAGACGCCGGCGAAGAAGGAAGGGCCGCTCGCCGAGGGCGAAGGCGAGAAGGGCGATCACGAGCTCGCCCGCGTCATCCGCTACGCGAACCGCGTGCCGCTCCTGTATCAGCCGGCCGCGTGCGAGATCACCAAGGCGATGCTCGACACGACGTGGAAGAACTACGGCGTCGCGCAATCACGCGGGTCGCTCCCGGCCGGCCCGATGGTGATCTTCGTCCACATGGCCTCCGTGTGGGTACCCTTCACCAGCGAATCGAAGGAAGCGATCGCCGAGTACGACGAGATCCACAAGGAGATCACGCTCGCGCTGAAGGAGTGCGGCCGGCGGCTGGGCGCGTTTCTCCGACGGCGCGAGCGGGCGACCAGCGAGTTCCGCCGGCGCAACATCTTCGAGCTGTACATCGAGGAGATCGTCGAGTCGTGCAACCGGCTCAAGGGCGGCACACTGGCCACCGCGAAGCTGAAGGACCAGCTTCAGAAGATGGCCGAGAAGATCACCGGAGGCATGAAGACCGACGCGGTGCTCGGGAAGAACGGCGGCGGCCCCGAAGGCCTGCCGCATTCGATCATCGTCACGCCGGACGGCATCGAAGGTGAAGTGCCGGCGTAATGGCCAAGAAAGCGCGCAAATTGACCGCGGTCGAGAAAAAGCTGATCAGCGTAGCGGACATCGTGATCGACGCCGCCGCGCGGCACAAAGACCCGACCATCGCGATCCCGGTGCGCTCGCTCTCGAACGTGAACTTCAACGAGCGCAAGGGCCTGATCGAGATGGGCAAGCGCAAACAGGCCCGGTCGTTCTTCAACGTGGGCATGGCCAAGAAGTTCATGCAGACCATTCTCGTGGCCGACGCGCTGTCGGAACTCCAGCGCGCGAACCTCACCACCTCGCTCCGCGAGATCTATTACCGGACCAAGCACACCATCAAGGACTCGAACGAAAACACGCTCGACACCCAGGACGAGTCCGATCCGCTCATCGAAGACCTCGAGGTGACGCTCGCCGCGCTGCGCGAGGAGCTGCACGTGCGCGCGGAGAACGCCGGCTCCATCGTCGGCCCGGTGGTGTTCGTGGACGACGGCGATCGCGTGGACTGCACGCGGCTCGGCAAGGGCGGCTATTCCGTCCCCTCCATTGTCGAGCCCGAGTATCTGCAGATCAGCCGATGCACGGCGGACTTCGTTCTCCTCGTCGAGAAGGGCACGCAGTGGAACCGGCTCTCCGAGGACAAGTTCTGGCGCCGGTACAACTGCGTGCTCCTGACGGGCAACGGGCAGCCGCCGCGTGGCGTGAGGCGCCTGGCGCGACGGCTGAACGAAGAGAAGAACCTTCCCGTCTACGTCCTCGTCGACAACGACCCGTGGGGCTACTACATCTACTCGGTCATCAAGCAGGGCTCGATCAACCTCGCGTTCGAGAGCCAGCGCATGGCGATTCCGAAGGCGAAGTTCATCGGGCTCTCGAGCGCGGACCCGGAAGCGTACGAGCTTCCGCGCAACGTCGGCATCAAGCTGAACGACAAGGACATCGCCCGCGCCAAGGAGCTCCTCAACTACACCTGGTTCCAGAAGAAGCCGTGGCAGGCGGAAATCAAGCGGATGCTGGCGAGCGGGCTCAAGTACGAGCTGGACGCGCTCGCGAACAAGGACTTCCAGTTCCTCACCAAGAAGTACCTGCCGCGGAAGCTGAAAGAGAAGGACTGGCTGGACTAGCTGCGGGTCCGCTTGGCTGATTTACGACGTGGGACCGGCAGCTCGTTGCCGTTGCGCTTCAACGCCTCCGTCAAGCGCGAGCGCACCCCCAATATGGTGAGACCGACGACCTTCTTCTCGCCCTCGTCATATCGCAGCACCACGCCCTGTCCAATGTCGAGACCGAGGGCCTTGCGTGGACGTCCGATGCTGAGATACAGAACATCCGCCGCCTCGTCATAGTCCCAGTCGAGACGATCGCGTTTCTCCAGAATCTTCATCGCTTCCACAGTGTATTCCTCCATCTGGGAACCCGCGACGCGAAGTATGCGGTGATCACGAAGCCATCGTCCGCGCTCACCTCACGATACGCCGCCACAAGCCACTTCGACGCGAGCGGCGTCCTGCGATAGAAACGTACCGCAAGGATGCTGCCGTAGTCGCCCTCGAACACCTCATCGGGCTGGCAAATCGTGTCCAAGACCAGCGAACGATGCGCGCGGAGTTCCGGATGTCGCCGCCTGATGTGCCCCCATCGTTCCTCTGTCAACCTGATGGGCACACCAGCTACCGACGTTGGCGTATCCATTTCTCTGACGTGAGCCTATCGAGTGCGGAGCCTGCGTCAATGCCGTGAAACGGATACAGTTGCGGTTCCACGTCTTCGACGAGCGCAACCGTATCGAACATTGGACGTTGACGCTCGATACGGGGCCCGATAGCGTAGCGATGATGGCGCCCATCGACGAACCCTCCGTCACGACGCGGCGCTTCAAGCGCGTGGAATACGACCGGCTCACCGAGATGGGACTCTTCGAGCCGGGCGAGCGCCTCGAGCTGCTCGATGGCATTCTCGTCGTCCGCGAGCCCCAGGGAACGCCGCATGCAACGGCTATTCGTCTCGCGGTCGACGCCTTGCGCACGGCGTTCGGCGTGGGCTGGCGCGTCGACTCGCAGCTTCCGATCGCGCTCGACGACGATTCTGAACCCGAGCCGGACGTCACGGTCGTGCCGGGCGGCGCGCGCGACTACCGCAGCGCGCATCCCAGCCACCCGGTGCTCATCGTCGAAGTCGCGGATACGAGTCTCGTCGTCGATCGCCGGCTCAAGATGCACGTGTACGCCCGCGCCCGGATCACCGACTACTGGATCGTCAACCTCGTGGATCGTCTCGTCGAGGTCTATCGAGAACCCGCCGGCTGGGTCTACGCGTCGGTCGCGCTCGCCCGCCCGCCGGACACGATCACGCCACTCGCGGTACCGCACGCGCGCATTCCGGTCACCGACCTCCTGCCGTAGACTTCCAGACAGTTCCTTCGACTGGAGGCCACACCGTGCCAAAGCCGATCAAAGTCGAGAGCGTTGCCGCCGTCCTCGCCCTCCACTGGTACGTCGCCCGGGACGAGGGCCTGTTCGCGGCAGAAGGTCTGGACGTCGAGATCGTGACGCCACCCGCGCCGAAGCCGTTTGCCCCGGGCGATCCGCGCCTCGTCGACCCGCGGCTGGTCGACTCGTTCAACTACCAGAACTTCTTCGAGCTGAACGCGTGCGACATCTTCCGTGGCTGCGAGTGGGGCCAGATCCGGCGCGCCGGCGACAGCAAGCGCGGCGCCCCGATCGCCTTCCGGCGCCCGGCCATGGTTTGCCAGGGCATCTACGTCCGCCCGGAATCACCGGTGAACGCGCCCATCCAGCTCGCGGGAAAGACGGTCGGCGTCCAGTTCCACCAGGGCTCGCACTACGCGACGATCGCCATGCTCCACGGCTTCCTGACGAAGGACGAGATCCGGCCCATCCACGTCGGGCCCACCGAGCAGCGCTTCGAGAAGCTGGAGCGGGGCGACGTCGACGCGGCCACGCTCATGGAGCCGTGGATCACGCTCGCGGAGAAGAGCGGCTTCAAGAAGATCATCGAGACGCACTACCTCGGCGTCGAGAACATCTCGCCGGACCTGGACCGCGCGACGCTCGACAAGCTCATGCGCGCCATCCGCAACGCCGTCGGCCTGATCAACGCGAACAAGAAGAAGCACGTCCACCACATGCTCGACGAGATCCCCGAGAAGTATCGCGCCCAGCTCAGCCCGGACGACTTCTACCTGCCGCGTCTCCGCTACGTCGATCCGGCGCCGTACACGGAGGCGGAGTTCGAGCGGGCGCGCCGGTTCATGGTCGAGTGGGATTTGATCGCCCCGGACGCGACGTACGCCAGGCTGGTCGCGAACGTGATCTGACGACCTTTGCGGCCGGTTAGAGGCGGCGCGTTCTTCAATGCCCGGCCCCGCTCGACGTCATCGCGCCCGCCGGTTGCGCGTCGAACCAGTGGAAGTACTGGAGGTACTGCTTGATCTCGGCGTCCGAGAGGTTCTGGTTCGGCATCGGGAGATTGTTGGCCTCCTTCATGAGGGTCTTCGCGTCGGGATCGCTTTCCAGCATCTTCTCCGGCGACTTGAGCCAGCGGGAGAGCCACGCATCGGTGCGGCGCTTCGTGACCCCGGCGAGGTCGGGACCAAGCTTCCGCCCTTGCCCGACCGAGTGGCAGGCGAGGCACTTGCTCTCGAAGTTGGCCTTCCCCTGCACCGCCGCCGGATCGCTGGGCGCCGGAGTAGCGGGGATGTTGTGGTGCTCGAGCGTCGCCTCCTCGGGCTTCGCCGCCGTCGAGACGAGCCCGATGGCACCCTGCGAGGCGTTGGCGAAGTGATGATCGACCATGATGTACGCGCCGTCTTCGGGAATCAGGAACTCGACGATCGCGCTGTTCGATGAGCCGAGCAGCACCGTCTGCATCCCTCGGAACTGATTGTCCGGATTCCCCTCCATCCACACGCGATCGAAGATCGTCCCCACCACGTGGAAGCTCGACGTCTTGCTCGGGCCCACGTTGAGGACGTAGAGCCGCACGCGTTCGCCGGCCTTCGCCGCCAACGGCCTCCTCACCATGCCGTTGTGGACGCCGTTGAACACGGTGTAGGTCGGTTGCGCCGAGCGGAGCCGCTCGGCATCCAGCACGTAGAGCGGCGCACCCTCCGCCTTGCGGTGGTCGGGATCGAGCTTGGTGTAGAACTCGCTCTGCACGACCACGTACTCGCGATCGGCCTTGGTCGGATACCCGCCACGCGGCTCGACGACGACGGCGCCGTACATGCCCGAGGCGATGTGCTCGAGGATCATCGGCGTGCCGCAGTGGTACATGAACACGCCCGGATAGTTCAGCGTGAACTCGAACTCGATCGTTTGCCCGGGCGCCAGCGAGCGGTACTTGTCCTGCGGCGACACCATCGCGGCGTGGAAGTCCATCGAGTGCATCATCGGCGCGGCGGTGAGACGGACGCCGGGCATCGCCTCGGCGCTGCGGTTCGTCATCTTGAAGCGAAGCCGGTCGCCGACGCGCGCACGGACCGTCGGCCCGGGGACCTGGTCGGCGAACGTCCACGCGCTGTACCGGACGCCCGGCGCGATCTCGATGACCTTGTGGACCGTGTCGAGACGGACCTCCTTCACCGGAGCCGGGTCGAGCGGCTTCAGCGTCGCGGTCGTCGACAATGCACCACCCGCGGCATAGGGACCGCTGCCGGCCTCGCTGCTGACCCGGGCCGGCTTCGGCTTCAAATCCATCTTCGCCGAGTCATACGGGTCCGACGCGGTGGGCTGGCGCGTGTCGCACGCGACGAGACACAACGCGAGGGCAAGCCACCGAAGGAACGTGCGGCTCAGCTCGGCGGCGGCGGTACGGTCGGTGGTCATGGTGCGCTCCTCTCTGTCGTCGTCCTGAGTCGCGGCGCGATCTCGCGCGCGAAGCGTTCGAGGCTGCCATTCATCAGCGAAGGCCGCAAGCCCGGCGGCACCGCCCACGTCACCATGTCCGTGATCCCGTGCTCCGCGATGAAGCGCGACAGCTCCGCCACGCAGTGGTCGACGTTGCCGACGACCCACGTCTGCGGGATCCGTTCCCCCGCCCGGTACCACGAACGCTCCTGGCCGCTCTCCGCGAAGAACCGGTTGTAGAGCTCGCCGCGATACTTCTCCGCCGCGCGCACGGCGGGCCAGTCGCGCTCCGGATCGTCCGTCACGAAGCACGAGCGGATGATGCCCACGCGACGCGCGTCTGGATCACGCCCCGCCGCCCGCACCGCCTCGCGCCACGGGTCCAGTACCTGCGCGCGCTCGCCCTGGGGCAACAGGTGCGCGCCGAAGCGGGCGGCACGCGCCGCGCCCCCCGCTGACATCGCGGCGATCCACAACGGGGGGCCGTCCGGCTGCACGTAGCGCGGACGAATCACCACGTCGTCGAAGTCGTAGCGCTTGCCGTGGAAGCTGAAGCGCTCGCCCGTGAAGCAGCGGCGCAGCACCTCCAGCCCTTCCTCCATCCGTGACAGCCGCTGCGGATACGGAATGCCGAAGCCGCGGAACTCGTGCGGCGCGTAGCCCATGCCCACGCCGAGCTCCACGCGGCCGCCGCTCAGGTTGTCGAGCACCGCGAGATCTTCGGCGAGCCGCACGGGGTTCGCGAACGGCAGCAGGCAGATGTCCGACGAAAAGCGCACGCGCTTCGTGCGCGCCGCCATCGCGCCGGCCACCGGCGTCCACGACGGCAGATACCCGTCGTCGACGAAATGGTGCTCCGTGAACCACACGAGATCGAGGCCGAGCGTGTCGAGCCACGCGACCTGATCGAGGATCTCCGCGTAGAGGCGCGACGTCTCGATGCCCGAGTCCGGAGGATTCCGGAAGTCGTAGACGACGCCCAGGCGGAGGGGCAGGCGGCTCACAGGACGTTAGCGTACCGCACGCGCCCCGTATTCCCATGAACCTTGAGAGCGAATCCGTGATACAAGCCGGAACACACACCGGAGACGACCCCATCAACACACGTATAGCGCACCGCATCGTAGTGGCGGACGACGACCGGAACCTCCGTGCCCTCATCGAGGATCTGCTCACCGAGGCGGGCTACGAGGTGGCGACGGCGAGCGATGGGGTGGAAGCCCTGGCCGCCGTCGAGCAGGCGGTGCCGGCGCTGATGCTGCTCGACATGCGGATGCCGAGGATGGACGGCCTCACCGTGCTCGACCATCTACGGCAGAGCGGGCGGACGTTTCCGGTCGTCGTGATCACCGCGCAGCCCGACGCCGGCGAGGCGGCGCTCGCGCGGGGCGCGGTCCGCGTCCTCCTCAAGCCGGTGAGCCTCGACGTCTTGCTCGACGCCGTGCAGTCGGCCGTCGCGTAGCGCCGGCGGCTACACGACCTCCAGCACCTTTCGTGCCGCCAGCACTTCCGGCGTAGCAACCACGCAGCCGATTTCTTGCGCGCGCAGCACCAGCTGTCGAGCGGCTTGCCGCTGGAGCGTGGCGTTGCCGTTCCGCTCGTAGGCCCAGACCAGCGCCGCGAGCGACTGCAGATGGTACGGATTCGCCAGCAAGCGCTGCTGCGCGAGCGCGATCGCCTGCTCCACGCGGCCGAGACGGCGATGCAGCTCGAGGAACACGTCGCGGAAGATGTCTTTCTGCTCGCGGCTGCCTCCGCCCATCGTGTCGATCTGTTCCACGGCCGGCGCCATGTGCCGCGCCGCGGTGGCGTCGTCGCCCTGGACGATCGCCATCTCGCCTTCCAGGAGCGCCGCGCCCAGCGTCGACCAGTAGCCGCTCGCACGTCCCTCGGGCAGGCGGCGGAGCCGCTCGAGCTGCTGTTTCGCTTTGTTCCATTCGCCGACGCGCGCGAAGGCGACACCGATCCAGTGGTGCATCCACGTCGTGAGGAAATCCGCGTGCTCGAGCAACCGTTCGCCCTGCTTGGCCAGGTCCTGCCAGATGGCGTCGTCCGTACGCGTATGACGCAGCACTTCGAGGCGCCACAGCAGCTCGATACGCTCGTACAGCGGCAGCGGCGGCGCGGTGGACGCCCAGTAGTCTCGCGTCAAGCGAGCCTCGCCGAGGATCGCGTGCGCTTCCGCCAGGTGCCACAACAGATGCGCGTAGCGCTCCAGCGACGTCGCGCGCGCGAACGTCTCGAGCGTGTTGCGATAGTCGCCCCGGGCCTGATACGCGTGACCGACCGCATGGTACGTGTAGAGATTGGTCGGGTCTTTCGCGAGCGAGCGCAGGCTCATTTCGAGCCCTTCGTCGTTGAAGCCGGACTGTTCCAGGAAGAACCCGAGCATGGT